>JAIINY010000169.1:0-6649 GCA_022741625.1 Prevotella sp.
GGGCTTTGTTGTAAATAAAAACAATTTTTTCAGTTCCGTATCTGGAAAAAGGAGAAAAAACGAAAAGGGTGCGCCATAGACTTATGACACACCCTCTTTGAGTTTTTGAATGTTTCAGCAGTTTGTTTTTTATGTAGTTATGATTTGTATCTTTGAAAATCAGTTTTCTTTTTGGTTGCAAAAGTACGCAACAAACTGAAATGAATCAAAATTCAACGCATCTTTTTGCAGAAGAAAGACGTAAACGTTTTCAGATTTCAGCGCCTGAGTTTTCAGGTTTCAGCATTCAGCCATGCCGATTCCTGCGTTCGCAAATACCGATTTCCGCCCCGTAGCCTTGCAGCCGCTTTCATAAAAAAAACATAATTTTCACCTTATATATATAATAAGAGCATTTTTTTTATTATCTTTGCACCTATAATAATACGTACGTAAAGAATGAAAGAATTTGTAATATCAGAAGTCAAGGCGGAAACCGCTGTGCTGGTGGGTCTTATTACCAAGACACAGGACGAAGCCAAGACCAAGGAATATCTCGACGAGTTGGAATTTCTTGCAGATACCGCAGGCGCCGTCACCGTGAAGCGATTCACGCAGAAGGTGGTGTCGCCTAACCAGACCACCTACGTGGGTAAGGGTAAGCTGGAGGAAATCAAGCAATACATCAAGGACGAGGAAGAGGAAGACAGAGAAGTAGGTATGGTGATCTTCGATGATGAACTCTCTGCCAAGCAAATCCGAAATATCGAGCAGGAATTGCAGGTGAAGATTCTCGACCGTACTTCGCTCATCCTCGACATCTTCGCCATGCGTGCCCAGACTGCTGCTGCCAAGACGCAGGTAGAGCTGGCACAATACCGATACATGCTGCCAAGACTGCAGCGACTCTGGACTCACCTGGAACGACAGGGTGGTGGTTCAGGTTCCGGTGGCGGAAAGGGATCGGTAGGTCTGCGTGGACCGGGTGAGACCCAGCTCGAGATGGACCGCCGTATCATCCTCGGCAGAATGAGCCTGCTCAAGGAGCGACTCGCAGAAATAGACAAGCAGAAGACTACCCAGCGCAAGAACCGCGGAAGAATGATCCGAGTGGCACTGGTGGGCTATACCAACGTAGGAAAATCCACCATCATGAACCTGCTCAGCAAGAGCGAAGTGTTTGCAGAGAACAAGCTCTTTGCTACCCTCGATACCACCGTGAGAAAGGTGGTGGTAGATAACCTGCCATTCCTCCTTGCCGACACCGTAGGATTCATCCGCAAGCTGCCTACCGACCTGGTGGACTCCTTCAAGAGCACCCTGGATGAGACCCGTGAGGCAGATCTCCTGCTGCACGTGGTGGATATCTCTCACCCAGACTTCGAGGAGCAGATCCAGGTAGTGGAAAAGACCCTGGAGGAAATAGGATGCTCCGACAAGCCTTCGATGATCATCTTCAACAAGATAGACAACTACTCCTGGGTGGAGAAGGAGGAAGACGACCTCACTCCGATGGAGAAGGAGAACATCCCGCTGGAAGATCTCAAGAAAACCTGGATGGCAAAGCTCAACGACGACTGTCTCTTCATCTCGGCAAAGAACAAGGAGAACATCGACGAGTTCCGAGAGGTGCTATATAAAAAGGTAAGAGAACTGCACGTACAGAAGTATCCATACAACGACTTTCTGTACCAGGATTACGAATAATTCCCTAAAAACATATCAACAATGAATGACTACAGACCTCTGACCTCCGAGGAAATTGAGGTACTCAAGAGCAACGACTGCTGGGCTGAAGACTGGACTTCAATCAATGTTTCAGAAGACTTCAAGCCCAACTACATGCATCGCGTGATGCTCTATGGCGAGGTAAACATCGGTGCCTTCAACAAGAATGTGGAGGTGAGCCAAGGCTTCGTAAAGCATTCCGGCATCAACAATGCCACCCTGAGAAACGTAACCATCGGAGACGACTGTCTCATCGAGAACGTGGGCAACTTCATCAATAACTACACCATTGGTGATGACTGCTACATCTCCAACATCTCTACGATGGAAACCACCGAGGGCGCTACCTTCGGCGAGGGGAACCTGGTGAGCGTGCTCAACGAGGTGGGCGAAGGAAACGTGATTCTCTTCTCCGACCTCAACAGTCAGCTGGCTGCCTTCATGGTGAAGCATTTCTCCGACAAGGAACTGAAGGAGAACATCCGACAGCTCATCAAGACCGACATCGAAAACAAGGCGCCGGAAAGGGGACAGATTGGCAGCAACGTGAAGATTGTGAACACCAAGGAGATTACCAACTGCGTAATCAACGACCTCTGCGAGGTAAACGGTGCCTCACGACTCAGCGACTGTACGCTGCTCGGTTCAGTTCACGGCAACGTATATATCGGCACGGGAGTCATCATCGAGAACTCCATCATCGCCGAGGGTTCCAGCGTCATCAACAGCGTGAAGATACAGGACTGCTTCGTGGGAGAAGCCTGCCAGCTGAGCAACGGTTTCACAGCCTCAGCCTCCGTATTCTTTGCCAACAGCTATATGAGCAACGGTGAGGCGTGCGCCGCCTTCTGTGGACCATTCACAGCATCGCATCACAAGAGCAGTCTGCTTATCGGCGGAATGTTCTCATTCTATAATGCCGGTTCAGCCACAAACTTCAGCAACCATGCCTACAAGATGGGTCCTATGCACTGGGGCATCCTGGAGCGCGGTTCGAAGACAGCCAGCGGTGCCTACCTGCTGATGCCAGCCACCCTGGGTTCGTTCTCAGTATGCTTCGGCAAGCTGATGCACCACCCTAACACCCGCAACCTGCCATTCGCCTATCTGATAGCCGATGGCGACAAGATGTTCCTCATCCCAGGCAGAAACATCACCACCGTGGGTCTGTACCGCGACATCAAGAAGTGGCCGAAGCGAGATCTCCGTGCTCCTGAAAACCGCAAGAGCATCGTGAACTTCGACTGGCTCTCTCCTTTCTCCGTGGGCGAAATCCTGAAAGGCAAGAAGATCCTGGAGAGTCTCCGTGAGGTAACGGGCGACAACGTATCGCAGTATCTCTATCACGAGTACATCATCCCTGCCACATCGCTCCACAAGGGTATCAAATACTACGACATTGCACTGAGAATCTATATGGGTGCCGTGCTGAAGCGAGTGCTGAAACGGGATCCAGCCATCACCCCTCCATCTACCCAGATAGGCTTAGGCGACTGGAATGACCTCTCAGGACTCCTGCTTCCGGTAAGCGAGGAAGAGCGCATAGTGAAGGATATGAGAGAAGGCAACATCGAGACCATCCAGGAGCTCCTCAGCCGCTTCGAGGAGATTGATGCCAACTATCGCGAATATCAGTGGGCATGGACCTACAAGATGATCTGCGACTACTACCACATCTCCGAGATTACCCTGGAGGATGCCAACCGCATCCACGAGGACTACATCAAGGCACGCCGTTCCTGGATTGCAGAAATCAAGAAGGATGCCGAGAAGGAGTATGCAATGGGCGATGTGGAGGAAGAGGTTTACAGAAACTTCGTCAACAGTCTGGACCAGGAAGTGGATTACGAGAATTAATTCATAATGAAGAATTAACAATTTATAATTAGAAATGAAGATTAAGCATGTTTTGCTGGCAGCTGTCCTGATGGGCAGCATCAGCGCCACAGCTAAGGATTATCATTACACCACCGTACCAGGTGATGCCATGAAAACCCGCATCTACACCCTCGACAACGGTCTGACGGTGTACATGTCAGTTAACAAGGAAAAGCCTCGTCTGCAGGCTAATATCGCCGTCAAGACAGGTTCCAGAAACGACCCTGCCGAGACAACCGGTCTTGCCCACTATCTGGAGCACCTGATGTTCAAGGGAACCCAGAAGTTCGGCACCATCGACCACGCCAAGGAGAAGCCTTATCTCGACGAAATCACACGCAGATATGAGAGCTACCGCAAGCTGACCGACCCTGCACAGCGCAAGCAGGCTTACCACGAAATCGATTCGGTTTCGCAGCTGGCTGCCAAATACAACATCCCGAACGAGTACGACAAGCTGATGGCGAGCATCGGAAGCCAGGGCACCAACGCCTATACTTCCAACGACGTGACCTGCTATGTGGAGAACATCCCGAACAACGAGATTGAGAACTGGGCAAAGGTACAGAGCGACCGATTCCAAAACATGGTGATCCGCGGTTTCCATACCGAGCTGGAGGCTGTATACGAGGAGAAGAACATCTCTATGGCTAGCGACAACGACAAGGAGTTTGCTGCCCTCTGGAAGCTTCTCACCCCTACCCATCCTTACGGTACCCAGACCACCATCGGTGAGCAGGAACATCTCAAGAACCCTAGCATCATCAACATCCAGAACTACTTCCACCGCTACTATGTACCTAACAATGTGGCTATCTGTCTGGCAGGTGATTTCGACCCAGACCAGACCATTGCCATCATCGACAAATACTTCGGTTCATGGAAGAAGAGCGACAACCTCACCCGTCCTGAGTTCAGCCTGCAGCCGGATATTACTGCCGTCAAGGATACTGCCGTAGTGGGCAAGGAAGCTGAAAACGTGATGCTCGCATGGAAATTCAAGGGCGCCAACGACAAGGAGAGCGATGTGCTCGATGTCATCGAGGACATGCTTTCCAACGGTAAGGCTGGACTGATGGAGGTTGACCTGGAGCAGCAGATGAAGCTGGCTTCTGCCGGAGCCTTCGTCTACGGTCTGCACGACTATTCTGCCTTCATCCTTGCCGGTAATCCTAACAAGGGTCAGAAGCTGGAAGAGGTACGCAGCCTCATGCTCCAGGAGATGGCGAAGCTGCGCCGTGGAGAATTCGACAACGACCTCCTGCCTTCTGTCATCGCCAACAAGAAGCTGAACTTCTACAGAGGTCTCGACAGCAACGACAACCGTGCCAGCATCATGGTAGACGCCTTCATCAACGATGAGAAATGGGAAGACGTAGCCGGCAAGCTGGAACGTCAGAGCAAGCTGACCAAGCAGGACATCGTGGATTTCGCCAACAAATACCTGCGCGATGACAACTTCATCTGCGTCTACAAGCAAATGGGCGAGGATACTACCCTGAAGAAGATTGAGAAGCCTGCCATCACTCCTATTCCGGCAAACCGCGAATATGAGAGTGCTTTCGTCAAGGAAATCAAGAACACCCAGGTGCCTGAAATCCAGCCTCAGTTCCTCGATTTCAAGAAGGACCTTACCGTAGGAAAGACCAGCAGAAAACTGCCTCTCGTCTACAAGCAGAACACCCAGGACGACCTCTTCAACCTCGTATTCCGCTACGAGTTCGGCGATGAGGATGATATCCGCTACAGCTATGCAGCCCAGTATCTCGACTATATCGGAACCGACAAGAAGAGCGTTTCTGCCATCAAGCAGGCTTTCTACAAGCTGGCTTGCAACTTCAGCATCGCCCAGAGTTCCAAGACCCTGCAGATCAGCCTCAACGGTCTGAACGAGAACCTTCCTGCAGCTCTCCAGCTGACGGAGGAAATCCTGCACCATGCCAAGGCAGACAAGACCTCATGGAACCAGTTCATCGACCTCATCGAGAAGCAACAGCAGGATGCCAAGACCAACCAGATGTCAAACTTCAGCTATCTCTGGGACTACAGCACCTACGGTGCCTACAATCCAACCCGCAACGCCATCAAGACAGCCGACCTGCGCAAGATGGATCCTCAGGAGCTGGTCAACCTTCTGGGCGGACTGAACAACATGGAGCACACCGTTGCCTACTATGGTCCTTACAGCGAGAAGCAGCTGAACAGCCTGCTAGCCAAGGAGCACAAGACCGCCAAGAAGCTTGCTGCCGTGCCTGAGGGCAAGGAGTACAAGATGGAAGAAATCAAGCAGAACGAGATTTATATCGCTCCTTACGATGCCAAGAACATCTATCTGCGTTCTTACCAGAACACAGGAAAGAAGAGCGATGTGAAGGACGGTGCTCTGATTTCTCTCTTCAATGAGTATTATGGTGGCGGCATGAATACCATCGTCTTCCAGGAGCTTCGTGAGACCCGCGGTCTGGCTTACAATGCCGGTGCAGCCTACTACACTCCAGTTCGCAAGGACGAGAAGGATTACTTCATGCGTCACATCATCACCCAGAATGACAAGATGATGGACTGCATCCACGTCTTCGATGAGATTACTGACAATCTCCCTCAAAACGAGGCTTCCTTCAATCTTGCCAAGCAGAACCTGATGAAGTCTATCCAGAGCCGTCGCGTTACCAAGGCTGGCGTCATCAACGCATACTTCAATGCCAAGCTGATGGGCATCGACTATGATGTAACCAAGCTCTATTACGAGCAGCTCCCTTCACTCACCCTGCAGGACATCACGAACTTCGAGAAGCAGAATATCGTAGGCAAGCCATATCGCATGGTGATCCTCGGTGATGAGAAGACTCTCGATATGAAGAGCCTGGAGAAGATTGCGCCAATCAAGCGTCTCTCTCAAGAGGAAATCTTCGGCTATTAAATAGGAAAAAGAATATATTGAATATTTCAACAGTTTAAAATAACAAAAAAACATTATGGCAAAAACTCCAGATTTTAAGTATGCTCCAATGTTCCAGATTGGAGAGGACAAGACAGAGTATCGCCTTATCTCTAAGGAAGGCGT
>JAIINY010000170.1:0-6639 GCA_022741625.1 Prevotella sp.
AGTATATGGATGTGTATCCTCCTGACGATAACCGTCGATGGCAACATTTACCTGCAAACCGATAGGCTTAATCTTGGTGTTCTCAGCGAGACGGAATGTGGTACGCTTCATCCAGTGATTATTGTTACGATAAAGAGAGTTCTGATCAATATGTCCCAAAGATACATAGAACTGGTTGGTCTCTGAACCGCCGGTCAAGCGTACGGCGTGCTTGGTCTGTGGTGCCCAATCTCTGAGAACTAGACTTCTCCAATCGGTGTCTCCAAAGTTCAATGGATCTGAGCCGTCACGCATTTTCTGGATAGCCTCTGCTGTGAATATATCGTTCTTTGCACCATTCAAAAGGTCGTTGTTCTTTGCGATGTTAGCCCACTCTGCACGCTCGTAAGAGTGCATCTGCTTTGGCCAGTTGCTTGGCTGAGAGAAAGACATATTGAAGTCGTAATCGATGCTGATTCTACCTGCCTTACCGCTCTTGGTAACCACCTGTACGATACCGTTAGATGCACGGGAACCGTAAACAGCTGTAGCAGAAGCATCTTTCAGGATGGACATGGATTCAATATCGTCTGGAGAAAGGTTACGGAAGTCAACCTCACCACGAACTACACCGTCGATGACGTACAAAGGAGTACCACCACCACGGATACTGATAGATGGAGTAGCGTTGACACCACCGCCGTTTGCCTGTACGATCAAACCAGGAGAACGGCCAGCCAGACCCTGTGCGATGTTGGTAACAGGGATGTTTGACATTTCTTCTGCCTTTACGGTTGATACGGAAGCAATGAGGTCGCGCTTCTTAGAGCTACCATAACCTACAACCACAACCTCGTCGAGACCCTGAGTATCCTCAGAAAGAATAACATCGAGGTCTTTGCCTGCCCACTTGATTTCACGAGTAATGTAACCAATATAGGTAATTTCAATAGTAGTACCCTTGTTTACACCAGAGAGGGTAAAATTGCCGTCAAGATCGGTCACAGTAGCATTCTTTGTACCTTTCACTGATACAGATGCACCAATAATAGGTTCACCGGCAGCATCCTTTACCACACCCTTACAAACAGTACCTTGCTGTGCAATCATAGTTGCACCCAATGTGTTTGAGGTAGAAACAGTACTCGCATTGGCGCCACCTACTATAATCGTAGATAATAATAGGGTCATGCCAAACTGACTTTTTTTGCTCATAATTGTTTGGTTTTAATTGTTATACATATAGTTTATTATTTATATTCTTACATTATATAATGGTCTTATTTGATAATATCTAACTGCTTATTCTTTTTATTCCCCTTATGAGGGTATTTATCATTATGATTGCAAAATTACGGTTTTTTTTTTTTGTGAAAAATATAGTTAATAAAAGCTAATCTGCGGAAATATTCAATTGTTTGGAGAAATAGGCACTTCTGAATTTTAGATTTAAATCTTTTCGAACTGTTTTCGCAAAAAAAATGCCCTTTTGCTGCGAAGCAAAAGGGCAAAACCTTAGTTTTCATTTATAGAATAGTGTAAGTCAATAAATGAACCAAATTATAAAACTTAATCTTATAAACCTAATCTTACTATAAGCCTATTCTAAAACTCATTATTGTTATAAATAGTTATTCTGTCCATCCAGGGTTTTGGGTCAATTTCTTATTCAACGTAAGCTGGTCGATAGGCAATGGATACAACCAGCGGCGATCGTTGTCAGACCACTTGCGACCTGCATCGTCGAGAGCCTTGGATGAGTACTGGTACAAGTATGTCTTGCCCTTGTACTCAATAATAGAGCGTCCCGTTTCACCACCGAAGGTAGCAATACCCTTATACTGCTTCTCAACAGTAGGAGTAATGCGGATACCCAAAACGGTCTTAGGGTTCTCCAGCAACTTCATGGCATTCCAACGCTTCAAGTCATCCATGCGGAAGCCTTCGGCTACCAACTCGATGCGGCGCTCACGACGAATCTCGTAAAGAAGGTTAGAAAGCGTGTAGCCATAATCCAAAGGCTGCTGGTCGGCAACTGGGTTTACGGTGAGGTGAGCCATACCTACACGGTCACGAAGCTGGTTGATAGTCTTGTCGAGAACTTCCTGAGTGCAAGAACCCAACTCGGCATTAGCCTCGGCATTGATGAGCAATACTTCTGCGTAACGATAGACGAACCAGTCGTAAGAGGTGTTGTTTGCCTGCCACTGAGTTTCGTCAGCAGAGTGGAACTTGGTACATGGGTAACCTGTTACACCACCAGATGCAGAACAGTCTGGCATTGGATTCTGTTCCTGCTTGTTGTTGCGGATCCAAAATGGCTTATGGTTGTTGTCTATGAGCTGATAAAGACGTGGATCTCTATTGGCAATCTCTACTTCCAGACTGTCATCACCCTTATAACCGGAACCGTTATTATAGATAGGTGTACCGTTTTTCATCAGGAATGACTCGATGAAGTCTTTGCTTAAACCATAGCCGCTACCGCCAGCCTGACGGCCAGTTTGATGGGTAAGGACTCCTGCCTTGTAGAAGCGTGCCAGGATGGCCTCCTTGCAGTCTGAGAGATCTTCCTGAACAAACAGATTGGCATAGCTGAGTGGATATCCCTCATAGGCTCTTGTTCCTGCACCAGTATCACTGCCCTTTACGATTTCGTATTTGCCGCTATTGATGATCTCGTCGGTCAACTGCTTAGCCTTTGTAATCAGCTTTTCAGCTGTCAGTTCATCAGCACCAGTCTCGTGATGATACTTCATATAGGTTCCGTAGTAGAGACATACACGGGCTAACTGTGTACGTGCTGCATCCTTGTGGAGGCGACCCTTTTCTGCCATTGCCTTCTCTGGGAGCCACTGAATGGCAAATTCCAGGTCTTCAATCACCTTCTTCAATACGAAGTTGCGAGTGTCACGACCCTTGTAGAGTTCCTCTTGGTCGTTGGTCTGCAGGTCAGACTCATACCAAGGAACATCACCATATCTCTTAATCTTTGCATAGTACTCCTGTGCTCTGAAGAAACGTACCTCTGCTACATATTTATTGATTTCAGCCTCTGTAGCAGAAACCGTATTGTAGCGCTTCAGGAAGTAATTGCATTTACGGACGTTGGTCCAGTCCCAACCGCCACCTGATGTTGGTACGGTATATTCATTGTACAAATATGAATTGTAAACTCGGGTAACGAAGTTGTCACTTGCGGCATCCTTATCATCAGCAGGACTTTCCAGCATAGACTCGTAAAGTCCGTTGGCATACAATTTGAGGTCATTGGCACTCTTCCAGTATGACTTATCTGTAAATGAGTCCATTGGATTCAGGTCGGTATAGTTGCAAGATGCAAGTGTCATACCTGCCATCATACTCAGGACGAATATATTTTTAATTTTCATTATCTGTCTATTTAAGAATTAATAATACGCACTTTCCTAACTCTCGAATGTTAGAATGTTAAGTTCATACCTACAGAAATCTTCTTGTTGATAGGGTAGGTCATATTACCCAAAGTTTCTGGATCAGTAAACTTCACCTTCATAGGAGTCAATGTAATGAGGTTTTCACCCTGTACATAAACTCTCAAGCGAGAGATACCTATTTGCTTCAGCAAGCTAGATGGAATAGAATATCCCAGTGTAACATTCTTCAGACGCAAGTATGCTGCGTTCAGCATATAGCGAGATGAAGTCTGATGGTTACCACTGTTTACACCATAGTGATGAAGCTTAGGGAAGTAAGCATCACGGTTGTCTTCTGTCCAATAGTCGAGAGCTGTTGTCTGAGGAGTACACCATTCATCAGTAAAGCCCCAGAACTGAGCACCGCCATTTCCTCCAAAATAGTCGCGCTTGCCAATGCCCTGCCAGAACATTTCAAAATCGAAGCCCTTCCAGTCAGCACCGGCAGTGATACCGTATGAATAGCGTGGAGTAGAGTTACCCAGAATTTTGCGGTCGCCTGGTTTATCTACTGTACCTTCTCCCCAATCAATCTTATGATTACCGTTGAGGTCTTCATACTTCACATCACCTGCACTCCATTTACCAGCCTGGATTTCACTCTGATCCCAGTTCTTGGCTTCATCATCGCTTTGGAAGAGACCGTTGGAAACAAATCCCCAGATTTCACCCAGCTTCTCGCCTACATAGTGGTCGCCGAGAAGTCTTGTTGCATTAGAGTACTTAGTGATTTCTGACTGATAGTCAGACAATACACCCTTGATGCGATAGCCCAAACCACAACTCAGGCGATCACTCCACTCTACTGAAACTTCCCAACCTGTAGTCTTCATGTCGGCAGCATTGCTTCTAGGCACACCCGTACCGAGTACTGAAGGTAGGGTTGCACCCTTGGTCAGCATATCCTTGGTATCACGGCGATACCAGTCGAAAGATACATTCAGACGGTTGTTGAGCCATGTTCCATCAACACCGAGGTCGAACTGGTTTACAGTTTCCCATGTAAATGAACTGCTTACCAAGCCTGGTGCATAGATTGCTACAGGGCGTTCGTCACCAAGTATTACATTTGCCTTTGTAGAGAGGCCATAGGTTGCCAGGTATGGATAATAGCCAGAAACATTCTGATTACCGAGAGAACCATAGGATGCACGGATCTTCAAGTTGTCCCACCAGCTTCTGAGAGGTTCGAAGAACTTCTCCTCTGATACACGCCAAGCGATAGATCCTGAAGGGAAGAATGCGTAGCGATTGCCTTTGGCGAACTTAGAAGAACCATCCTCACGGCCGTTGAACTCTAAGAGGTACTTGCCCATGAAGTCATAGTTGAAACGGAAGAAGAGACCGTTGGTTGCCCACATGCTCTCACTGCCGTTAGTAAGAATATCTCCATACGCAAGGTTAATCTGCGGTGTATCGTTGTCAATCAGATTCTTGCGTCCTACCCAATGGTACTTGTTATGCTTTCTTTCTTGGTTGTAACCTACGAGCACCTTGAAGTTATGCTTATCTGCAAGAGACAATGAATACTCTGCAAATGCATTGAATGCCTGGTAATAATCATCATAATTAGATACGGTGATACTGCTTGGGTTCGTCCAAGGATAATACTTCTCTGTGCCAGGAACTGCTGTATAATCGTAGAAGTTTCTAACGTGTTCGCTGGCATTTCTTCCATAGAAGTTCCAGGTATAGTCTGCGTTGATGATGAGTCCTTTGATTGGGGTTATGCGGATAGCACCAGTCATCCATAAGTCGTTCTGGCGATATTTTGCATTTCCTCCCTGATCCATAATGGCAATTGGGTTGGTATAGCTACCCTGGCCGGCATAGTGTCCGTCAGGATGCTTTACTGGCATTAATGGACTCAAGTCGTTTTTCATCATACCGGAATATACGCTTAATCCTGAGTATGCAGTTGGGTTCATGGCTGTTGTACCGCCCGTTGGGTGAGTCTCAGAAGTATAGGTATGAGTAATTTTTGCACTGACATTCAGCCATTTGGTGATGTTGGAAGATACATTGATATTGGCATTGTACTTTTTGTACTTATCATCACCTGCAGACAGAATACCCTTCTGGTCGTTCATACCCAATGAGGCATAGTAGGTCGTACGATCGTTACCGCCACTGATATTGGCATTGTAAATCTGTGAGAAAGAGGTTTTGTAAAGCTCCTTCCACCAGTCGGTATTGCCGCAATATCCGTACTTGGAAGTATCATATGCAGGATCAAAGAAAACTGGATCCTTATAGGTGCCATTAAAGTACTTCTCTGCATATTCATACACTTGGTCTTTGAAGTAGTGACCAGAGCCGCCATCATTCTTGTTAGCCTCGTCCATCATCTTGAGGTACTGCATGGAATTGACATTGTGGTATGCCTTGACAGGGCTCTGCCAATAACCGGTAGCGCTTAATGAGATGGTAGGCTTATCGCTCTTGCGACCCTTCTTGGTAGTAATCAAGATTACACCGTATGCTGCACGTGCTCCATAGATAGCTGCAGAAGATGCATCTTTCAAAACAGAGATGGATTCGATATCATCAGGATTCACGAGGTTGGCATCCATCTGTACGTTGTCAACCAATACCAATGGGCTGCCACCATTCAAAGACGTGTTACCACGGATATTATAGCTTGAACCTGTTCCTGGTGCACCACCATTATTCATGGAGACATTCAAGTTAGGAACAACTCCCTGCAGTCCTTGACCGATGTTGCTAATAGGACGGTTTTCCAAAACCTTACCATCCACGTTGGCAACAGCACCAGAAAGGTTCACCTTCTTCTGTGTGCCGTAACCGACAACAACAACCTCATCGAGTCCTTGTGAATCTTCTGCAAGTGTTACATCAATGTTCTTGCCGTCCCACTTGATCTCACTGTTGACGAAACCAATATAAGAGATAACGATTGTAGTACCTTTGTTTACACCAGTGAGTGTAAAATTGCCATCCAAATCGGTGACGGTAGCATTCTTCGTACCTTTTACGGATACTGACGCACCAATGATAGGTTCACCGGTAGCATCCTTTACCATACCCTTACAAACAGCACCCTGCTGTGCAATCATTGCTGCACCCAAAGTGTTAGAGGTTGATACAGTACTTGCATTGACATTACCTACTAATATTGACGACAACAATAGGGTCATGCCAAACTGACTTTTTTTGCTCATAATTGTTTGGTTTTAATTGTTAT
>JAIINY010000171.1:0-6611 GCA_022741625.1 Prevotella sp.
AATATCTTTGTTTCAAATTCCATAAGAATTCCTGTTTACTTAAATGTTACTTTACTATATGCAGGCAGATCGATGGTGGCAAAATCGCCATCACGATACTTGAATGTACCTACACAACCTATCATAGCCGCATTGTCTGTGGTATAGCTGAACTTTGGTATATAGATGGTCCAGCCAAAACGCTTGGCATGATCATGGAAGGCATTGCGGAGACCATTGTTGGCACTCACACCACCAGCCACAGCCACATGCTTGATTCCTGTCTGTTTCACTGCCATGCGCAATTTCTTCATCAGGATATCCACGATGGTGAACTCAATGCTCGCAGCCAAGTCAAACTTGTTCTTCTCCACAAAATCCGGATCAGCAGCTACCCACTTGCGCAAGCTGTAGAGGAAACTGGTCTTGAAGCCAGAGAAGCTATAGTCCAGTCCAGGGATGTGTGGCTCAGCAAAGCTGAAAGCCTTCGGATTACCCTGGCGGGCATACTTATCTACAACAGGACCACCTGGGTAGCCCCACTCCAACACCTTGGCACACTTATCTATCGCCTCACCGGCAGCATCATCGATAGTCTGACCGAGAACCTCCATATCGTTGTAGGCATTCACCTTCACTATCTGCGAGTTTCCACCGCTCACAAGAAGACAGATAAATGGGAATGGAGGTGCACTCTGGTCATCATCGCTTTCCTTGATGAAATGAGCCATTACATGACCCTGCAGGTGATTGACATCAATCATCGGGATGTTGAGCGAACGGGCCAAACCCTTGGCAAAGCTCACACCCACGAGCAGAGAACCCATCAAGCCCGGTCCACGGGTGAAGGCAACGGCAGACAGATCTTCCTTCCTGATGCCCGCACGGGCGATGGCCTGATCTACCACAGGCACCACATTCTGCTGATGAGCACGGGAAGCAAGCTCAGGCACCACGCCACCATAGGCACGGTGCACTTCCTGAGAAGCAGTCACGTTACTCAGCAGTACTCCATTCTTGAGCACTGCGGCTGAGGTATCGTCGCAACTGCTCTCTATACCTAATATATATATATCCTTTTTTTCTTCCATAATTACTAAGGGCTAAGCCCATATATATTAATGTGTAAGAATCTCCACACCCGTCTCAGTCATCACGAGTGTATGCTCCCACTGAGCAGATGGCTTTTCGTCACCGGTAATTACCTCCCATCCGTATGGATCATCGGCATCGATGAACACCTGCCAGGTTCCCATATTGATCATTGGCTCGATAGTGAATACCATACCAGGAACAAGCAGCATACCTGTACCCTTATGACCATAATGCAGAACCTCAGGCTCCTCATGGAACTGACAGCCGACTCCATGACCACAGAGGTCACGGACAACACCATAACCATACTTCTTGCAATGCTTTTCGATGGCATGACCGATATCGCCCACAAAAGAGTAAGGCTTAGCCGCCTCCATACCAAGCTCAAGACACTCCTTGGCAACACGAACCAACTGCTCCTTTTCCGGAGTTGTCTTGCCGCCAACGATGAACATACGGCTGGCATCTGCATAGTAACCATCCACGATGGTAGTCATATCCACATTAACGATGTCACCCTCTTCGAGCACATCCTCTTCCTTAGGAATACCATGACATACCACTTCATTGATGGACGTACACACACTCTTAGGGTAGCCCTCATAGTTGAGGCAGGCAGGAATCGCATTATGATCCTTGCAATACTGCATACAGAGGTCATCGATCTGCTGAGTATTGATACCCGGACGGATCATCTCGGCAACAGCATCGAGACAACCTGTATTCACAACACCACTCTTGCGGATGCCTTCTATTTGTTCCGGAGTCTTAATCAAGTCGCGGGTAGGCACAAGCTTACCCTTATTTTCCCAAAACATCACCTGCTTGTCGAGCTCTGTAACAGGCTGACCAGGCAGACAATGCCATCTTTTCTTCTTAACCATTGTCTAATTATTTAATATTTGCGACTGCAAAAGTACATTATTTCTTGCAGAATGCAAAATAAAATGGCAATTATTTGCAGTTGGACCGCAAATAATCACCACAAATCATTACTTCAAATAATCGTAGATTTTATCGCACCAGTCTTCTCCGTTCTGCGGACAATAAGTAAAGAGCCCTACCTCAGAAGCCGCACAGCAGTTACGGGCGCCGTCATCAATAAAGAGACATTCCTCCGGCAACGCCTTTTCCTGGGCCATCACGTAACGGAAGAAATTCTCGTCCGGCTTCATATATTTCACCTCATAGCTGCGATACATGGCATCGAAATAATCACCGATAGGATGACCGTCACCTGAGAAATCCGCACTATCCGTCCAAGCCGATACGTATGGATTGGTATTGCTGAGCAAGACCACGCGATATCCCTGCTTCTTGAGATTTCTGATGGTCATCAACTTGCGGGCAGGCACCTCCTTCATATAGCCCAGCCAGCAATGTTGCAGCTCCTCAAAGCTCACCTCTCGACCCACCTTCTCGCTTACCTGACGGCGATACTCCTCCTCGGAAAGCTTTCCTTCTTCCAGATCGCCATTCAAGCCCGACTGCTTATAAGGATCCATCTTCTCGGCAAACTCCTTCATACCCAACTCAACAAAGCGTTTGCCTGCCTCATTCTCGTCGAGGGTGATCACGACACCACCCATATCAAAAATAACTGTTTTGATCATATTATCCTATTTACCAATACCTTTTTTATCCGATTTAAAACAAATCTAATTTGTTCTTTCTGGCTTCTTCCAGCGAGGCAATCTTCGCCTGCTGTTCGTGATACTCATTGCGCAAGCGTTCGTATCGCTCATCAAGTTCAGCTACAAACTTAGGGCATTCTGTCTCATTGAGGAATCGGGCACAGATACCGGCATTCAATGAAGCATCCTTCACCCAGATAACCGGTCCATCATACACCGGTGCGATCTTCAATGCCACATGCAATTCGCTCGTGGTAGCGCCTCCCACCATGATCGGGATACGCAAGCCTGCCTTCTGCATCTCCTGGGCTGTGTGAACCATCTCTTCCAGTGATGGAGTAATCAAGCCGCTCAAGCCGATGGCATCCACCTTCTCTTCTATCGCCTTCTTCACAATCTGCTCGGCAGGTACCATCACGCCCAGGTCGATGATATCATAGTTGTTGCACGACATCACCACACACACGATATTCTTACCGATATCATGCACATCTCCCTTCACGGTCGCCATCAGAATCTTTCCGGCAGAGGTACTTCCACCCTGCTTCTCTGCTTCGATATGCGGCTGGAGGATGGAAACGGCAGCCTTCATGGTTCGTGCCGTCTTCACCACCTGCGGCAAGAACATCTCGCCCTTACCGAAGAGCTCACCCACCAGGTTCATACCATCCATCAGCGGTCCCTCAATGACGTTCACGGCATGCGGATACTTCTGCAAAGCCTCGTCTATATCAGACTGCAGGAACTCGGTGATACCCTTCTGCAGGGCATACTTCAATCTTTCCTCCACAGTCTGTTTACGCCACTCAGGTGCAGCAGGCTTCGGAGCTGGCGCACTGCCCGCTTTGGCTGCAGCCTTTGCCGCATCAGCCTTCGCCTTGATTTCGGCAGCCAATTCGATGAGATCATCGGCAGCACCCTTTCTTCTGTTCAATACCACATCCTCGATGAGTTCGAGCTGTTCTTTAGGTATTTTATCATAATCCATTCTTGCCTTGGCATTTACGATACCAAAGTCCATACCCACTTTTTGGGCATGATGCAGGAATACACAATGAATCGCTTCGCGGATATACGTATTGCCACGGAACGAGAACGAGAGGTTGCTGACTCCACCACTGACATGTGCTCCAGGCAGATTCTGATGAATCCACTCGGTGGCACGGATGAATTCCACGGCATAATTATCATGCTCCTCCATACCCGTAGCGATGGCAAGCACATTCGGGTCGAAGATGATATCGAGCGGATTCATTCCCAGTTTATCTACCAGGAGATGATAGGCACGCTCGGCAATCTCGATACGTCGCTCATAGGTAGTGGCCTGTCCCACTTCATCGAAGCACATCACCACGACGGCGGCACCATAGCGCATCACATCACGTGCATGAGAGAGGAAAACTTCTTCACCCTCCTTCAGGGAGATGGAATTCACGATACATTTACCCTGACAGCACTTCAGTCCGGCAAGAATCACATCCCACTTCGAGGAGTCTATCATCACAGGCACCTTGGCAATCTCAGGTTCTGCCGCTATCATATTGAGGAAGTTCACCATTTCCGCCTTGGCATCCAGCAGTCCGTCGTCCATATTCACGTCCACCACGGCTGCACCATCTGCCACCTGCTTGCGGGCTATGCCGATGGCTTCCTCATAACCTTTTTCATTAATCAATCGCAGGAACTTCCTGCTGCCAGCCACGTTACAGCGTTCGCCTACGTTAACGAAGCGGCTGGCATCTACCGGCAGATGAACGGAATCATCCACCTGCAACAAGTCCAAACCAGAGAGCCACATATACTTAGGCTTCTCCACCACCTGATGCGGTTTCTTACCCTCAGCACTTCTGGCATAATGGGTGATGAATTCAGGACTGGTTCCACAGCAGCCGCCGATGATATTGACGATGCCCTCATCGATAAACTCGGCTATCTGCGGAGCCATCGACTCTGCCGTCTCGTCATATTGTCCCATCTCGTTAGGCAATCCGGCATTAGGATGGGCACTAATATAATAAGGTGCAACCTTTGCCAGATGCTCGATGAATGGTTTCATTTGGGGAGCACCGAAGGCACAGTTCATACCTACCGAGAAAATAGGATAAGGAGAGAGCGAAGCCAGGAAAGCATCCACGGTCTGACCGCTCAGAGTTCTGCCAGCCAGATCGCTCACCGTAAGACTGATCATGATAGGCAGTTCTACCCCATGCTTCTTCATCATGGTGATGGCAGCATCAATCATAGCCTTGCAGTTGAGCGTATCGAAGATGGTCTCGATGAGGATGACATCAGCACCACCTTCGATGAGACCATCCACCTGTTCGCAGACATCGGTGAAAAGTTCATCATACGTAATCTCTCGGGCGGCAGGATCACTGACGTCCGGACTCATGGAACATGTTTTATTGGTAGGTCCCACATCTCCGGCAACGAAGCGTGGTTTATCGGGTGTAGAAAACTTATCGCATTCGATACGCGCCAGGCGAGCACCCTCGAAAGCCATCTCCCTAGCACAGTCTTCCAGGTGATAATCAGCCTGTGAGATGCGCTGACACGAGAAGGTGTTCGCCGTAATGATGTCGGCGCCCGCCTCCAGGTAACGTCGGTAAATATCAGAGATAACATCAGGGCGAGTGATGTTGAGCATATCGTTGTTGCCCTTCATCATTCCCGGCACATCGCGGAAGCGATCGCCCCTGAAGTCTTCTTCTGTAAGATTATACTTCTGAATCTCAGTACCCATGGCACCATCCAGAATCAGAATCTTCTCCTTAACAATCTCTCTTATATTCTTCATGGGCCTAAAAGTGCTTGATAGCTCTATCCATCTCTCTTCTATCCTCTTTTTCCTTCAGAGTCTGACGCTTGTCATACTCCTTCTTACCCTTGCAGAGGGCGATATCCACCTTGGCACGTCCATTGTCGTCAATGAAGACAAGTGTAGGCACGATGGTAAAGCCCGGCTGCTTGCTATCCTCTTCCAAACGGCGCAATTCGCGCTTGGTGAGAAGGAGCTTGCGGTCGCGGCGAGCCTCATGATTGGAAAAAGAGCCATAGAAATAAGGCGAGATATTCATACCCTTTACCCAAAGTTCACCCTGATAGAAATCGCAGTAGCAATCTACCAGGGATGCCTTACCGCCACGGATCGACTTGATCTCGGTACCGGTAAGTACGATACCAGCGGTGTAAGTATCAACGAAGAAGTACTCGAACGATGCCTTCTTGTTGCGTATCTGTATCGGACTCTTCTTACGGAGTTCCTGATCTTTCTTGTTCATAATCCTAATACCTTAATATTATATAATAGTGACGAAGTTTTCGATATGCTCATCAATATAGAAAGCCACCTTGCTGGTCCATTCCTCCTCGTTCTCCACGAATTCATCATCGAAATCATCAAACTCAGGGAATTTCTCATAGAGTGCCATGAAGTCCTCGTCGCTCATATCCCCCTCGATGTCTTCATGATGACTCTTATAGAGGAAATGACTTTTCTTGATAAGCTTTGAAAGCTCCACAAGCCCCCAGTTACGGAACGCCTTGTCGGTAGGATTCTTCCAGAGGAAGGCACCATAGCCGTTATGGATGAGCTGAATCATACCACCATCCATCATCTCCTCGTGCAGGGTATCCCACGCCAGGAGCGTAATCTGGTCGCTATTGAGCTCAGCCATGGTCCCAGCAGTGAGTTCGCCACCAATCGCCTCGCGGATTGCATCCACGAAAGCCTTCACAAATTCATCCATGCCTGCCTCCGCTGCCTGCTGAAGCACGGCGTCCTGTATCTTAACTTCAATCATAATCTTCAAAATTGCTATTTTCAGTTTGCAAAGATACATTAAAATAGGGACAAACCCAAGAAAAAATCTAAATATTAGGTTAAAGAGTTAAAAAGAATAC
>JAIINY010000172.1:0-6592 GCA_022741625.1 Prevotella sp.
ATGCAACTTTTGGGTACACTATTTCAAAGATCGAATGTTAAACTAACATAACCCATGAAGGGACTTTTTCAGTGCCCTCCCAGGGCATCGCCCTGGGTATTTATGGATGCCAGCCTGTCGCCCTGTAAGGGCAAAAGCTTAATAGAATCTGATATCAGCTATCACCATGCTTCCCACCTGCTCGTTCAATCTGCGAACCAGGATGGAGCGATTCATGGTAAGATCAGCCCTCAGTGCCGGATTCATCACTTTCACAAACAGCGTCTGGTTCTTGATGAATTTCTCACCGCAATAGGCTGCGATAGGTGCTCCTACCACAGTCTCCCAACTATCTATCAGCCGTCTCTGCTGCAAAGGCGTCTCCAATCCCTGGTTTCTCAGAAACTCAGGCAATAGTTCTGCTATCGATTTTACTTTCTGTCTAAACATACGCTACTCCTCCTAAAATATGCTATCAAAAAACATACGCTATTCTAAACATACGCAATTTCTCCATTATTCACCTCAAAAATCCGAAAATCGCCATTCAGTCGATGGAGAATCTGATCCAGATGATCCCTATTCGTATCCGTGATGAAAATCTGACCAAAGCTGTCACTCGATACCAGTTGAACGATGGCTTCAACTCTCTGAGCATCAAGCTTATCAAAGATATCATCCAGCAGCAGCAAAGGAGTGGTATTCGAACATGTACGCTGCAGGAAACTGAACTGCGCCAGCTTCAGGGCAATCACATAACTCTTGTTCTGTCCCTGACTTCCCTCGCGCTTCATCTGATAATCTCCGATGGTAAATTCCAGGTCATCCCTGTGCATGCCGTGCAATGAATATCCTACGGCTCTATCCTTGAACCGGTCACGCTGAATCACCTCCAGCAACGGTCCCCTCTGACAGTGAGAGATATAATGCAGCCCCACCTTCTCCTGGTTGCCCGAAATATGCTGGTAAATCTCCTGAAACAGCGGCACCAGTTCGCTCACAAACGCCTGTCTCTTGGCATAGAGCATTTCTCCGTTCATCGCCATCTGCTGTTCCCAGAGTTCCATCAGCGTGGCATCCGGTTCCTCCTCCATCTTCAGCAGCGCATTTCTCTGCTGCAGCGCCTTGTTGTAGTTGTTCAGCGCCTCGATATACGTATTGTCGTATTGCGAAATCACCACATCCATCAGCTTTCTTCTCTCCTCGCTTCCGCCTTCTATGAGCGAAACATCCGAAGGTGAAACATAGATGAGCGGAATGAGTCCGATGTGCTGCGAGAGCCTTTTATACTCCTTCTTGTTGCGTTTGAAGTGCTTCTTGGTGCCCCTCTTCATGCCGCAGTAGATGTTCTCCATATCCCCATTATCGCTCTCGTAGTTGCCTTCCAGCATGAAGAAAGCCTCGTCGTGCGTGATGATCTGCGAATCGATGGGATTGTTGGCGCTCCTGCAAAACGAGAGATAGTAGATGGCATCGAGAAAGTTGGTCTTACCCATACCATTATGGCCGATAAGACAGTTGATCTTGGGCGAAAGCTCCAGGTTGGCGCCCTTGATGTTTTTGTAATTAATAATGGAAATATTCTTTAAAATCATAGATACTTTTCTGCTAATTGACTGCAAAGTTAGCAGAAAAAGCCCAAAAAACGAAAAAAGTAGGCTAGAAATTTCAATATCTGAATAAAAATCAGTAAATTTGCAACCTAAAAGAATAAAAAACAAAGAATAATAAAAAACAAAAAATAAGAAATGGCAAACAACAACGTACAGGCTCAGAAAATCGAGAGCCTTAACATGAATGAGGCCTTCTTCGTGAAATACAAGAAGGCAATTATGATCGCAGTGGTAGCATTGATCGTTATCATCGCAGGTGTATTCGCTTACATGTCTCAGATTGCAGGTCCTCGTGAAGACAAGGCAAGCACATTGCTCGGCAAGGGTCAGACCTATTTCCAGAACGAGATGTATGAGCAGGCACTCAACGGCGATGGCGCTGGCTACGTAGGCTTCGCAAAGATTGCCAGCGAATACGGCAGCACCGATGCAGGCAACCTCGCCAACCTCTATGCAGGTCTCTGCTATGCCAACCTCGGCAAGTGGGCAGAGGCAGAGAAGAGCCTCGACGCATTCTCATCTAAGGGCGACGAGATGATCAGCCCAGCCGCTCAGGCAGCCCTCGGCGATGCATACGCTCACCTCAACAAGCTCGATGATGCCGTAGCCGCTTTCAAGAAGGCAGCTTCCATGGCAGACAGCAAGGCAGAGGATGATGCCAACAACTCACTCTCTCCTGCTTTCCTCATCAAGGCTGGCGAAATCCTGGAGAGCCAGAACAAGAAGGCAGAGGCTTTGAGCATCTATCAGGACATCAAGAAGAAGTATGTAAACTCTATGCTCGTTCAGAGCTCTGAGATCGATAAGTACATCGAGCGTGCTTCCAACTAAATCAGAACATTATGGCAACAGCACTTCATAATTTGTCGGAATACGACTTTTCCAAGATTCCAGATGCCAGCAACATGTGCTTCGGTATCGTGGTAGCAGAATGGAACCCAGAGATTACAGGCGCCTTGCTCGATGGAGCTGTCAAGACGCTGGAGAAGCATGGAGCCATCCCAGAGAACATCCATGTGAAGACCGTACCGGGAAGCTTCGAGCTGATCTACGGCGCACATCAAATGGTGCTCAATGGCGGCTACGATGCAGTCATCATCCTGGGTAGTGTGATTCGTGGTGAGACTCCGCACTTCGACTATATCTGCGAGGGTGTCACCTACGGTATTGCGCGCCTCAATGCTACACAGGAAATCCCTGTCATCTACGGACTTCTCACTACCAACGACCTCCAGCAGGCGAAGGATCGCTGCGGCGGCAAGTTGGGTAACAAGGGTGATGAGTGCGCTATCGACGCTATCAAAATGGCAAAATTCTAATCACATAAGAAAGCTCTTGACGTTGGGCTAAACCTGACTTCAAGAGCTTTTATTATATCCTCATCATATATTTTATTATATATATTACGTAATTCACTATATAATTATACCCTTATTCGTATGAAGAAAGTATTTTTTATCCTCATCCCGGCGGTTATCCTCAGCCTCCTCTCCTGCTCTCCCAAGAAGCCGGCAGAAGAGAAGAAGAGCGCCATCGATACCATCCCCACGATGGTGATGCAGATACAGAAATGCACGCGCCTTTATACCGCCGAGGCGCATGTTCATAAGATCATCACCCACGATGACCAGTTCAAGCTTAAGGGTTCCTTCCTGAAGCACGAATTCAACATCCCCGTGCCAGGCTCCAACCGCAAGGTAGCCATCCCCATGGATGCTACCATCAAGGCGTATGTAGATTTCCAGGGATTCTCAGACAGGAATGTGTCACGTAAAGGAGACAAGATTGAAATCATCCTGCCCGACCCGAAGATGGTGCTCACCAGTACCCGAATCGACCACAAGAAACTGAAACAGTATGTTTCACTCACCCGCAGCAACTACTCCGATGCCGAACTCACCCAGCTGGAGCAGCAGGGCAGAGAGAGCATCATCCGCGATATTCCCAACCTCGACCTGATGGAGCAGGCTCGCGTCAGTGCAGCCAACACTCTCATCCCGATGCTCATGCAGATGGGTTTCCGGGAAGAGAACATCCAGATCAGCTTCCGCAAGAAGTTCACCCTTGATGATATCAGGGGATTCCTGCAGAACTCGGGAGTGGAGAAGAAAGATAAAAACTAGTGAGAAGAAAGATAAACCCTCAAACTAAGGAGGAATGAGATATGAAGAAATATGGCATCATCCTGCTCACCATCCTTGCCCTCATACTCGTGGGCACGCTCTATTGGCTCAACAAGGATAATACGGTGAGCGTAACCGCAGAAGAGCAGACCACCCTGTCGCCTACCCAGGTAGAGAGCATCGAGGCGATAGGCGAATGGGAGTTTCTCGCCATCAGCAACGAGGAACTGGTAGATACCGTTCGTCGCGGCTTCTTCGGCGACGACCAGCTGGTGCGCATCTATTACGGCACCCTGCGCCTGGGCATCAATATGAAAGATGTAAAGCAAGGATGGATCCAGGTAAATGCCGAGAAGGATTCCATCGTCTGCACCCTCCCTCCTATCCGCCTGTTGGATAACAACTTCATCGACGAAGCCCGCACCCGCAGCTTCTTCGAAGAAGGAAAGTGGACGGGAGCCGACCGCCAGGCACTCTACGACCGCGCCTATGCCCAGATGAAGAAGCGCTGCCTCACCCCAGCCAATATCCGTATCGCCCAGCGCAATGCCAAGCAGCAGTTCCGCGATATGTTCAAGGCTATGGGATTCCCCAACACCCGGGTAGAGTTTAAAGAAAATTAGATATAGATTTTATAATTGTATTTTAAAGAGAGATTAACATGGAAGCAATCAACGAATTTTTCACATCCTTCAGTTCGTTCCTTTGGGGATGGCCGATGATCATCCTGCTGCTGGGAACCCACATTTTCCTGACGGTTCGCCTTCGCTTTCCGCAGCGTAAGATTTTCCAGGCGATATCGCTGTCCTTCAAGAAAGACAAGAATGCCACCGGCGATGTCTCCCAGTTCGGAGCCCTCGCCACAGCCCTTGCCGCTACCATCGGTACCGGTAACATCATAGGTGTGGCCACTGCCATCGCCCTGGGTGGACCGGGCGCCGTATTCTGGTGCTGGCTCACCGGTGTCTTCGGCATCTCCACCAAGTATGCCGAAGGTCTTCTTGCCGTGAAATACCGTGTCAAGACCAAGCGTGGAGAGATGCTTGGCGGTCCGATGTATGCCCTTGAAAAGGGATTGGGATGGAAGTGGCTCGGTATCCTCTTCGCCCTCTTTGCCGCCCTCGCCTCCTTCGGCATCGGCAGCACCGTACAGGCGAATGCCATCTCCACACTGGTAGAAAACCAGTATGGCATCAGTCCATACATCACCGGTGCCATCGTCACCCTCCTCGGTGCAGCAGTCATCATCGGTGGTGTGCAGACCATCTCAAAAGTATGTGGAATGCTTGTGCCTTTCATGGCGCTTTTCTATGTGGTGGGCTGCATCTACATCCTGATCGTCAATCACGCCTATCTCCTGCCAGCCCTAAAGGTTATCTTCGAATCCGCCTTCACTACCCGTGCAGCCGGAGGCGGTTTTGCAGGCAGCACCCTCATGATAGCAGCCCGCTATGGTATCGCCCGCGGACTCTTCTCCAACGAGTCGGGACTCGGTTCGGCACCAATCGTAGCTGCCGCCGCCCAGACCCGCAATCCGGTACGCCAGGCGCTGGTATCCTCTACCGGAACCTTCTGGGATACCGTCATCATCTGTGCCCTCACGGGATTGGTCATCACCTCCAGCATCATCGCCTATCCTGACATCGATTACCACGATGGCGCAGCGCTCACCAAGGCAGCCTTCAGCAAGATACCATACATAGGAGCCCCATTGCTCACCATCGGCCTCACTACCTTCGCCTTCAGCACCACCCTAGGATGGAGCTATTATGGCGAACGCTGCGTAGAGTACCTCAAAGGCAAGCGCTGGATGCTCATCTATCGCATGTTCTATATTGTGAGTATCTTCCTGGGCAGTGTCATCAGCCTCGGACTGGTATGGAATATCGCCGACTGCATGAACGCCCTGATGGCGATACCAAACCTCATCTCCCTGCTCTGCCTCAGCGGCATTATCGTTCACGAAACCCGCAAGTATCTCTGGCGCGGCCAGCTTGACAGGGAGATGAACGAAGATGAGATTGAGGAACTGGAGTAGCGGATAACGAAATCTGAGAACTAGCGCAGCGGATACTGGAGATGCTTCATGCTGTGTCCACCCCACACGGCATCATTCACGTATTCGAATCCCATATTGGCATAGAGTCTTTCTGCCTTCGGATTGCCCTTATCCACGAGCAGTCCCACGGCAGGAAGGCCCATTTCCCTGCCTTTTTCTATCACCGCCTTGAGCAGCATCTTGGCGATACCCTTGCCACGGAAGGCAGCAGGCACGGCGAGGCTGTCGATATAGAGTTCGCCCTCCTGCGTTTCCGGATCCATTCCTGTATAGTCGATGCCGAAGGCTTCCTTAGCCTCCTCGATGAATCGCTTGCGCAGCGCCTTGAGCTGTGCACCGTCGTAAGACACGATGATACCAGAAGTAATGCCCTCGCTATTGGTAGCCAGGAGCGTATTACGGTAGCTATACTGGCTATCCTCCATTCTTACGAGTCTTTCCATCACCTGGTGGAATTCCGCCAGTGTATGATGAGCACCAGCCAGATTCTGGCAGCATCCTGGGTTCATCGCCTCCATGATGAGCGATGCTATGTGCGACGCCCTGTCAGGCGTAGCCGGTTCAATTTTTATCTTCATTTTTGTTTAGAGTTATATCATTACATTATTTAATTAGTCATCCGATTCCCCTCTTCAAGTCAGAATCCGCTTGCAAAGATAGCAAAAACAATCGAGACAAAAGAATTTTTATATATTTTTTCACCCTGCCCCATCAGTGCACTGCAAAATTTTCCCTTTATTCAGGTACTCTTTTGCAATGCACTACTTCTTGGTTTAGAAGATGATTTGTGTTTAGATGATGGTAATCCAGACGGATTC
>JAIINY010000173.1:0-6560 GCA_022741625.1 Prevotella sp.
ATGAGCACCAACATGGTTGTAAACTACTTGAAGGAACAGGGTGTAAAGGCTGTATTGCTCAGCGCATTAGACTTTATGCGCACCGACAAGAATGCAGAGCCAGACCCACAGTACATCAAGGAGAAGCTCGCAGCCATCATGGAGGAGAACCAGGGCTATCAGATCTACATCACCCAGGGCTTCATCTGCCGCAACGCTTACGGAGAGGTAGATAACCTGCAGCGTGGTGGTAGCGACTACACCGCATCACTCATCGGTGCAGCTCTCCCAGCAGACGAGATTCAGATCTGGACAGATATCGACGGTATGCACAACAACGACCCTCGTGTGGTAGAGCACACAGAGGCTGTTCGCCAGTTGAACTTCGAGGAGGCTGCTGAGTTGGCTTACTTCGGTGCCAAGATTCTCCACCCTACCTGCGTTCAGCCAGCCAAGTATGCCGGCATCCCAGTTCGTCTGAAGAACACCATGGATCCTAAGGCTGATGGTACCATCATCGACAACGTCATCGTACGTGGCAAGATCAAGGCTGTAGCTGCCAAGGACAACATCACTGCCATCAAGATCAAGAGTAGCCGCATGTTGCTCGCTACAGGTTTCCTCCGCAAGGTATTCGAAATCTTCGAGAGCTACCAGACTCCTATCGACATGATTGCTACCTCAGAGGTAGGTGTGAGCATGAGTATCGATAACGACGCTCACCTCAACGATATCGTCAACGAGTTGAAGAAGTATGGTACTGTAACCGTAGATTCAGACATGTGCATCATCTGCGTGGTAGGTGATCTGGACTGGAGCAACGTAGGCTTCGAGACCATCGCTACCGATGCAATGAAGAACATCCCAGTACGTATGATTTCTTACGGTGGCAGCAACTACAACATCTCATTCCTCATCAGAGAGAGAGACAAGAAGCAGGCTCTGCAGAACTTGAGCAACGTATTGTTCGAGAAGTAATTTAAAGTGAAGAACGAAGAGTGAAGAGTGAAGAATTCTAATGTAATGCTTCCTGTCCACTTTTCGTTGGATATTCTGACTTAACCATAAGTTGGATTTTCTAATTTGACTATAATAAGATATTAACAATAAGCATAAGAGAAATGAAAGGTACATTTCCAATAGATAAGTTTCAGGAGATACAGACTCCGTTCTACTACTACGACACCAACGTGTTGCGCCAAACCTTGAAGACCATCAACGCAGAGGCTGGCAAACACGAGGGCTTTGAGGTACACTATGCCGTAAAGGCAAATGCCAACCCTAAAGTGCTCAACATCATCTGCCAGGCTGGTTTGGGTGCCGACTGTGTGAGCGGAGGAGAAATTCAGGCTGCCATCAATGCAGGTTTCCCTGCCAATAAGATTGTGTATGCCGGTGTAGGCAAGAGTGATTGGGAAATCAACCTTGGTTTGGACAAGGGCATCTTCTGCTTCAATGTAGAGAGCATCCCGGAATTGGAAATCATCAACGAACTTGCCGAGAAGAGAAATAAGATTGCACAAGTTTGCTTCCGCATCAACCCAGACGTTGGTGCGCATACCCATGCCAACATTACAACTGGTTTGGCAGAAAACAAGTTTGGTATCGCCATGCGCGATATGGAGAGCGTGATTAAGGAGGCTTCCAAGATGAAGAACATCAAGTTCCTTGGTCTGCATTTCCACATTGGTAGTCAGATACTTGACATGGGTGACTTCGAGGCTCTCTGCAACCGCATCAACGAGTTGCAAGACCAGTTGGAGGCTCATCACATCGTAGTGAAGAACATCAATGTAGGCGGTGGCTTGGGTATCGATTACAACCATCCTAACCGTGTGCCTATCCCAGACTTCAAGGATTACTTCGATACATACGCCAAGAAGTTGAAGTTGCGTGATGGACAGAAGTTACACTTCGAGTTGGGCCGTGCCGTAGTGGGTCAGATGGGTTCGCTCATCACCAAGACTCTCTATATCAAGCAGGGCACAGCCAAGCAGTTTGCCATCGTAGATGCAGGTATGACCGACCTGATCCGTCCTGCCCTCTATCAGGCATATCACAAGATAGAGAACATTTCTAGCGATGAACCTGTGGAGACATACGACGTAGTAGGTCCGATCTGCGAGTCGAGCGATGTATTCGCCAAGGCTGTAGATCTGAACAAGACCCATCGTGGCGACCTCATTGCCCTCCGCTCTGCCGGAGCCTACGGTGAGATCATGGCGAGCCAGTATAACTGCCGTCAGTTGCCAAAGGGCTATATCACAGAAGACTTTTAATTCAGTTAAGAGTTAAGAGTTTACAGTTAAGAGTTAGGAGTAAGGAGTCATTCCTTTCTCCAACTTTCTTTATTACGAGAAAAAAGAAATGATGACAATTAGTTTAACAACTATTATAGCAGGCGCAGTAGTGGTATTATTGGCAATCCTCGGATCGCTGATAAATCCATTTCTGCGCTCGTTGCGTTTTCCTGACAATGCAGGAAATGAGGAAAATCCTGCAGCAGAAACAGCTAAGAAAGAGGAGGATTCCTTGGAATCCAGAGAACCTATCTCGGTGATTATCACCGCTCACGACAATCTCTATGAACTGGAGCATAATCTACAGATGTTCCTGCAGCAGAAATATCCTGCCGATTATCAGGTAATCGTGGTTTGTCAGAGCACCGATGGTGAGACCCAGGATTATCTGAAGCGCATGGCAGCCGAGAATTCTCACCTATATTATACATATATCCCTGAGAGCTCCCGCTATATGAGCAGAAAGAAGCTGCAGATTACACTGGGCGTGAAGGCTGCCAAGTATGAGTGGATCATCCTCACCGAACCTACCTGCACCCCATCCAACGACAAGTGGCTCTATACGATGACCCGCAACTGCCAGGAGCCTAATCATCTGGTTCTGGGCTATGTAGCTTTAGACGAAGCAACCAAGGGTGTTCGCCGATTCGACAGCATCCGCAAGGCATTCTATCTGCTCCGCCGTGCCCAGCATAGCTACGGCTACCGCACCCATATGCCAAACGTAGCCTTCCGAAAGAGCGATTTCATGCGCGAGCAGGGCTATCAGGGCAACCTGGAGTATGTGCGCGGAGAATATGACTTCCTGGTCAACAAGTATGCTGCCTACGGAGATACTGCCGTAGAACTCGACTGCGATGCATGGCTCATCCATGATGAACCAACTGACAAGGCTTGGCACAACGCCCACCTTTACCTCCAGGCATCCCGCAAGAGTCTGACCAGATCCAAGTCGATGATGTCGCTGATGGCAATGGATCATCTCTTTCCTCACCTCAGTCTCATCGCCTCGCTGGCTGCGCTGGCATACGCCATCCTGATGCAAGACTGGATTCTGACTGGCATTGCAGGTTTCGCCCTGCTTCTGCTCCTGATTCTCCGCACCGTCATCGCCCACAAGGCCATCAAGCATTTCGACGATGACATCTCGCTCCTGAAGCTGCCATTCTATGAGTATGGCATCATCTGGAGAAATCTTGCCAACAAGATAAGATACTGGCGCGCAGACAAGAACGACTTCACCAGTCATAAACTGTAGGATTTTAGAATCAACAAGCAAACTTAAATAACGATGAAAGTATATTTGTTCATTTCCAAACATAAGAAGACGCTGAAGATGTATCTTCCTTACATCGAAGCGCTGCAGCAGAAGCTCGACATCACCAAGAACCTGGTAGATGCCGATATCGTGATGATACTGGGAGCATGGACAAGACAAGGTGCCCAGCTCGCCAGAATGTCTCGCAAGATGGGCATCCCCTACATCGTTTGCCCACTCGGCGACCTCTCAGAGCGCAACTGCCGGAATCCGCATTTCAAGCGCAGTCTGCAGACCCTGATGTACCAGAAGGCGATGTACAGGCACTCAGACCTCATCATCGCCACCACCCCATTGGAGAAAGCCTATCTGGAGAAACTCGGATGGAACAAGCATATCACCCTCATCCGATACTTCGGCTACAGTCATCTCATTACCGAAGAAGGTACGATGGAAGACTGGCAGGAGACGGATGCCTCTACCCTCGCCGATTTCGAGCGCAGGAAGGCAGAAGCCATCGCCCAGCAGACCCAGCATGCCATCATCGCCCAGATTATGCAGATTCAGAGCAGAATGCCGCATAAGAACATCCCACAGAAGTATCTCGATGACCTGCATACCTTATTATATGCAGACGATTATGATGAGGATGCCATCCATGAGGAACTGAAGAAGCTGAAACTCGACAGCTATGCCGCCTCCGTATTCCAGGCGATGACCGACAAAACGGGACTTACCGAGGGATTTATGCCACTTCCTGCCAAAAAAGGCAGAAAAAGCAAGGAGATTCTGAAGTATGTGAAGTAAGAAGCTGACAGTAGTTGACCTGCATCAAGGGGCAAGCTGACAGTAGTTGACTTGTATCAAAAAATCGCTTTCTTTCATCATTTTGTCACCCATTTGTTACCCGAATTCAAAAAAAAGGCATTACCTTTGCACTCGTAAAGATGAAACAAGAGATCTTGAGTATGCGAGATGAGAAGTCTTATATATATAAAAAAGATGAGAAATCTCAAGTACAGGAGATGGAAGGTTTCAGGTAAGAGAGATTGTAAAAGGATAACATGTAGAACAGGAGACCGAAAATGCGACGGCTCCACAAAGATTGAGAAAGGAAACAAATTATGATGACAACAGTAATGGCACTCGCAGTAGTAGCAATCATGATTGCTAAGGCAATCAATGTAAACAACCACATCGAGATGGGTAAGTAATTACTCCATCCCCTTGTAGGAAAGAGAATGAAAGAAGAGCCTGTGAGGCTCAAGTATTAACGTAAAAGAAAGAAAGGATAACGATTATGAAAACAATGTTGAATGAATTCAAGAAGGTCATGAAGGCTGTTATTGCAAACTATCTGAATGCAATGTCACTTTATGGCGAAGCTATTTGCAAAGGTCGTGGTTGTGCTTGCGCATAATCACTTGAAATATAAAGGAAGCGTGCTGGTATTTACTTAACAGCACGCTTTTTTCGTTACCTCCTGCGTTAATATAGATTAAATAATCCGTCTTTTCTACGATAATTCGGAAATTATCTATACTTTTGCATCTGTAATTATCACGGGGGTGCTGAGCAATCGGCTGAGATTATACCCATTGAACCTGAAGCAGGTAATGCTGGCGCAGGAAATATGATAGATCGTTTTACACCCAGGCAGAGATAGAGGTAACCTACTCTTGCTTCTCTACAACCCCTTTGCTTTCATCAGGCATCCCCCCGTGTTGACAATTGTAAATTTATAAATGTAAACATAGGAACAGATTATGAAAGTTATCATCAACAGCAAAGACACAGAGATTCAGGCAAAGACCGTCAAGGAACTTGCTCAGGAACTCGATCTTCCAGCTACAGGTTGCGCTGTAGCCATCAGTAACGAGATGGTGCCTCGTGACGAGTGGGAAAGCCACGTGATTCAGGAGGGTGCCGACATCGTGATTGTAAAGGCATTCTGCGGAGGATAGGATATAATGTTTAGTGTTTAACGTTTAGAGGACTATGGCTAAAATATCATTAGACAGATTTCAACTGCAGTTCATCTCTCATCAGAATGAAAAGATGAGTTATCTCGATGGCATTCACGAGGCGATAACGGGACTCTGCGGATGGGTTCAGCTCCGCATGAAGGATGCCTCTGATGATGAAGTGCGCCCCATCGCTTACAAGGTGAAGGAATGGTGCAAGATCATGAATGTTACCTTCATCATCGACGACCGTGTGGAACTGGTGAAAGAGGTGGGCGCCGATGGCGTGCATCTGGGCAAGAACGATATGCCGATTGCCGAGGCTCGCAAGATTCTGGGCGATGACTTCATCATAGGCGGTACAGCAAATACCTTCGAGGATGTGAAGGCTCACTATGAGGCTGGTGCCGATTACATCGGCTGCGGTCCGTTCCGCTTCACCACCACCAAGGAGAAGCTCTCCCCTATCCTCGGTCTTGAAGGATACCGAGAAATCATCCAGAAGATGAAGGCAGAAAATATCGATATCCCAATCGTTGCCATCGGTGGCATCACCAAGGAGGATATTCCCGACATCATGAAGACGGGAGTTAACGGCATCGCCCTCAGCGGCTGCATCCTCAATGCCAAGGACCCGGCAGCAGAAACCCATGACATCATGGAAATGATGAAGGTATTCAGATAAGCAAATATTTAAAAATAACAATACAAAAAAATGGAAAAATTAGTAATTGCAGGACGAGAGTTCAACTCCCGCCTCTTCCTCGGAACAGGAAAGTTCAACAACAACCAGCTCATGGCTGAAGCCATCAAGGCTTCAGAAACAGAAATGGTAACCGTTGCCATGAAGCGTATCGAACTCGAAGACAAGCAGGACGACCTGCTCTCTCATATCGTGCAGAACCCAAATATCCAGCTTCTTCCTAACACCAGTGGCGTGCGCAACGCCGAGGAGGCTGTATTCGCAGCACAAATGGCTCGCGAGGCTTTCGGAACCAACTGGCTCAAGCTCGAAATCCACCCAGACCCTCGCTATCTTCTTCCAGACTCTATCGAGAC
>JAIINY010000174.1:0-6391 GCA_022741625.1 Prevotella sp.
GGCAGTTGGAAATGGGCAGGCTTCGCCGCCGGCTACACCACGCTCCTGGCATGGGTAGTATCAGCCCTGGTCTTCCAGATAGGAAGTTTGTTTATCTAATATAACAACGTGAATTCAAACAAAAAGGGTGTGACTAGTCGATTAGTCACACCCTTTTTGTTTGTTGCGCATAAGAATGAAGTCCGTTCTTACCTGCAGGAAATGTCAGGAGTAGCAGGAAAGTTCTTGATAAGCCACAAGAAAAATGTTTCTGTCCCTAATAGAAATCTATGTTCAGCAGTGTTGAACCTATGTTCAGCAGTATTGAACTTATGTTCAGCAGTGTTGAACATAGAAATCCATCAAGAAAAGAAACAATTACCATTAAGGGCAGAAACAATTACCATTAAGGGCAGAAAGCGAAGTGGTAACTTCTGCCATCAAGAACACGCAGCTGCATAAGATTATCGTGGTGTATAAAGGCACAGAAATGGTGGTTTGCGAAGAAGTGTAAGAAACATAAGTTATAAAAACACCATTTATAAGAAAAACCGGGGATGTATGGAAGCATCCACGTTTTTTTTATTCAGATATTCATCTCATTTTCAAGATATTCATCTTATTCAAGATATTCTCTTTTCCACCTTTGCGGCAACAAATGCGATCATCAGACCCAGGCAGGCAGCAATGCTGATGGCGATGCGGAGATCGGTAGCCTCAGCAAGCCATCCGATAACCGGTGGTCCTACCAGGAAACCGAAGAAACTGATGCTCGAAACGATGGTGATGGCAATGCTCGCCTTGACTTTGGCGATGCCATCACCGATCCAAGAATCAAGGCATCGAAGGTGAAATACTGGGGACTCCTGCAGGATTGGCTCGGCATCACCCCTTATGTTTATGGTGTAAGCGGCTGACAGTTGAACGACATACCCCGACAGGTAGGGTGTATGGGATATGGCTTATGACACACCCCCTTGTTATCACCCGATTACTTCTTTACAATTCTCTCTATCTTGCAACTATGCACTTTCGTTTGTTTATCATAGTTGATGCCTACAAGAATCACGTCACCAACATAGTGCATCAAAGATTTCCCATATCCTTGACGCTTGATTTGACTGATAGCAGTATCGGCATCATTATTCCACTTCAGCTCTAACACAATCGCAGGAGCATCCACGTGCCGGTAAGGCAACAGCACTATATCGGCAAAGCCCTTGCCCGTCGGCAATTCACGAATCATCTCATAACGATTTCTTGCAGTATAAAATGCCAAAGAAAGAACACAAGCCAAAGAATTCTCATCATTGTATTTCAAGATACTGGTATTTTGTTCATGAACCTCAGCCACGTTTGTTGCCACATCTTCCTCATCGCCATTAAACAAATGCGCCAATAAGTTTTCGGAATATTCCAATGCACTGGTCACCTCTTTCCAACTGGTGTCCGCTATGGCTGCCTCAAATTCTTGGCGAACTTCATAATTTGGAATGCAAGCACTTTTGGTCTCACTATTGTAAGAAAGATAACCCAAATGGCAAAGAAGTGTCAGCACATCGTCCTTGCACTCTACCTTATGCATGTCATTACTAAATCGCAACGCATTTACCCTTACGGGAACATCATTGAGAGCATGGATAATATCATCCTTTAAGCCATCAAAATTCATCGTGATATAGCGTTTGAGACTCTCAAACGTATTGGTACTTGTCCAAAAGCTTTCATACGATCTTCGCTTCAAAGCTCGCATTACAGCATAAGGGTTGTACATAGCTTTCTCCTTTCCCAGCTCATAACCATCATACCAACGCTTCATCTCATAAACATCCATCCCTCCATCGGTACATAGACTTTCCACTTCTTTCTCCGTAAAACCGAAATAAGGAGCCAACTGGGCAGGACTGAGCATCGTGTATTCATCAAAGTTATTCAATGCTGATTGGGTATTATAGCGCTTGATTGGCAGAATACCAGTCATATAGCAACATGCAAAGACATATTCCGTCATACTTCCCTTGAAGAGGCGACGCAACAAATCCACGTACTCATCCATTTGTTTCTCCTGTCCTTCACGACAAAGAGCATCCCATTCGTCTATCAAACAGATGAATTTCTCTCCTGTATGGTCAACGATGCTAACCAGCAAGTCCATCAAATCATCGTTGGCTTTCATAATTACCCCCTCATACAAGCCCAATAATTCCTCACAAATATCACGCTTGATATAATCAACAATGCGTTCGTCCTTGCCATATTTCGTTACAAAATCAGTCATATCCAAATAGAGTACTGGAAAATTATTAAGATGCTTTTCGAAATCTTCATTCTTACAGATAGACAACCCCTTGAACAATTCACGTGAATCACACGACTTGTCATAATAGGCATTGAGCATCTTTACAGCCACAGACTTACCAAACCTCCGGGCACGTGTTACACAAAGGAAGCGATTCTCTGTCATCATCACAGAGTTCACTTCCGCAATCAACATACTCTTATCAACAAACTTCGAATTGCAGAGAGATGCGAAACCGTCATTACCTTTATTTATATAATTTCCCATTTATCCTCTAATATTATTTTATATTTACCATTTTACCTTCATTTCGAATGTTTTTGGCAAAATTACGAATTTATTTTGTAACTACCAAATATTTCTATCTTCATCCATTAAATTCTCTGCTACCCCCACGCCAAAGTTAGTTAACGCCAAGAGTACACTTTCCTATCGAAGAACAAAAAAAGTACCATCTGACGAGCAGAAGAAAGTCAAGGTTTTGGTGCAGACCATTATAACGGCTTTTATCGAGCAGTATAACTCTGCGACTGATGATGTTACATGAATGAAATAAGAAAAGGACGAAGAGATGCCGTTGCATATCTTCGCCCTTTCATATTTTGCATTATAATGACTTGTCAGTCTCGCATCCCATCCCGTTTCACAAAATTCTTCTGATGAACTACAAGTAGATTATTGACCTATCATAGGCAATCGTGAGAGCATATCGCGAATGAGGATGGCTGTACGGGGCATCGGTTCGGCAATAGTGAGTGCCACAAGGTGCGTATTATGCGCTATGTCGTTAATCACTCTTACCAGTTCGTTTATCTTCATTCCATTATCTACCACGCCCACAGCGGGAATTATTTCGGTAGGTTCGAGCACATCCATGTCGAAATGAACAAGCACATGCTTAGCACCAGTGCTTTTTATCCAAGCCAACAGTTTGTCGCTATTCTCCCTTACGTCCTCCGCCGTAAGGTGGTGAATGCCGTATTGCTTTTGTCTTTCCCTGATTTCATCACGTTCCCAATCGCGTAAGCCCACAAAGAGGATTTTATCTGGAGCAATTTGACCTGGCAATTGACTAATGATTTTTTTGTCGCCCAATCCCATACATGCGGTTACTGCCATTGCATGATAGCCGGGGTAGGCTTCACCGGGCAACGTGATGTCAGGATGGGCATCTATCCATATCATTGCCACATCTCCTTCATACTTATTTGCCAAATAGGTGAACGGGGGCACACTTACCGAGCACTCGCCGCCCAAGGTGACGATACAATCGGGATTTGCCTTTTTCAATGTTTCGATGGCCGCGTGTGTCTGTTCTGCAATCACATCGCGGTCGTACACGCCATCTTGCACCTTACGTTCGGGAGCCATCGACACGGGTACAGTGTAAGTATCCGTGTTGCTTGCGGGAGCAAGAAAATTAAGTAACTGCGCACCAAGCACATAACCCTGCGAAGCTGCCGTTGAGTCTTTTATCTCGGGAATAAGCGCATTCACATGTCCGCCTTGCCATTGCGGATAAACTAATCGAATCGTCTTTTCTTTTCTTTCCATATTCTTTCCTTTAATTGTTTGTGCCATACTGAACGCCAACATGGCCAGCATGCACATTGTTACCATTAATCTTTTCATTTTATTTGATATACATATATAATGGGGGCATCTGGCGAGAGCAACTCATCTATTAACTCAAAATCACGAGAAGGCATTGCCTTCTCCAAAAGCAACTTTGCATTGGCAATGTTGCGTTCCATTAGCTTATTATCCATCATTATTTTTATATTTATTTGTCGTTTGCAAAAGTACGAATAATTTCTTGGAACACAATTACCCATCGCAAGGAGGATTTTATCTTTTTCAACGATTCTTAGTCAATAATTCTTAAATTGCCTACATTTTGCTTATCTTTCCTCTATAAAAGGATAAAAAATTCCCTCGCATAGGGGTAATTAAAATCAGCAACTTAGCCATAATGAGATAAGCAGATGCAGCTTCTTTCTCCTATGATAGCGCTTGCAGAGGAGATGACCTAGTCCAAAACAGGTAAAAAGTGCCATAAAATTGATTCGCAATGAACTTTTAACACTTAATATGTTTGATAACTCAGAAAAATTGCTTATTTTTGCAAAAGATATGAAACAAAACAAGCTAATAGAAACGTCAGACATGTCCTCTACGCTTACAGATGAGGGCAAGCGCACGGATGGGGTATCGTTCGGAGAGGGTTATAGCATCGTAATGAACACCTTATCCGTGGGTGTGGAAAACTGGACAAAGCTACATGTGCCTTACCGAACAGCGGAGTTCCGTATATTGCTAATAACAGAGGGTAGCTGTAGATTTTATTTCAACCTGATGGATACGTTTCTTCGTGCCGGCGACGTGCTGCTGCTTAAGCCTGGGGTGCTTTGTGAACAGAACTCGCGGCAAGAGGCGTTTAACGCACGTGTGTTATCGCTCAACGATGGATTACCCGAATATAATATGCAAACCGAGGAATTTTCTGTCATCCATCCCGACAGTCAAGGGGTGGAGCTGGCCGACGACTTTTTCTCTTTCATCTATAAGATATCCGCTTCGGGAAAAGCTAACAGCGAGATTATCCATCGCATGATATCGGCTTTTTTAGCCCTAATCCGACAATACGAAGTAGTTGGCTTGACAGAAATTGCCGCTTTGAGCCTACAAAACAATAATCGCAATTATCTGCTGTTGAATCGTTTTTTGAAGCTACTCAACAAGCATGGCTGCAAAGAACACCGCATTGCATTCTATGCCAGTAAATTGTCGCTAACGCCTAATTACTTAAACAACATCATTCGGAAAGCAAGCGGGCAAACCATGAGCCAATGGATAAATCGCTTTCTTATCACAGAAGCAAAGGTCGCTCTTACATACGACAATAAAAGTATTCTCGATATATCAGAAGAGCTTGGCTTTCCCAATCAAGCATTTTTCACGAAGTTCTTTAAACGGCATACAGGGCAAACACCTTCTGAGTTTAAAGGATAAAGTTTATCTGCATGTTCAGGATATTCAGCATGTTCAGGATATTCTCTTTCCTACTTTTGCGGCAACAAAAGCAATCATCAAGCCTAAACAGGCGGCAATACTGATGGCGATGCGGAGATCGGTAGCCTCAGCAAGCCATCCGATAACCGGTGGGCCTACCAGGAAACCGAAGAAACTGATGCTCGAAACGATGGTGATGGCAATGCTCGCCTTGATGGTTCCCAGCTTTCCGGCGATACTGTAACAGATAGGCACCGATGAAGAAATGCCGAAACCTACCAGCAGAAAGCCCAAAGTGGCAGGAATCAGATAAGGCAAGGTAGCAGCCAGCCACAAACCGCCCAATATCAAACCACCACAAACCTTCAACACCCTGGCTGGGCCGTATTTCGTAACAAAGCCATCGGCTAGGAATCTACCCAGAGTCATCGCTCCCATGCCAGCCACATAGCCCGCACGGATAAAAGCCTCATCGGGTTTTACTACTGATGAGAAATACACACCACTCCAATCGTAAACAGTACCTTCACAGAACATGCCGGCAAATCCCATCAATCCCAGGAGAAACAGAATCGGGTCAATGGTCTTGAAAGAGAACTTCGGAACATCCTCCTCTTCAGCCTTTGCCGTAGCATCATCTACCAGATATCTGAATCCGAAGGCGATAATGAGAAGACTCATCACCAAGACAGCTCCAAAGTGAACCTCTATCGGAAGCAGGGTATTGGCAAAGACGGCTCCGATGATACCACCCGCAAAACCGCCCAGGCTCCACAAACCATGAAACGACGACATGATGTTGCGCCCATACATCTTCTCTACCAGACATGCCTGCGTATTGGTAGCGATGTTCATCAGATTTGCCATCATTCCGAAAGCCACCAGAGAAAGAATCAACTGGAACACCGTACTGCTGCTACCTATACAGAACAAAACAAATGCATAGAGCACCTCAGCAAGCAAAATCATCTTCCTGCTGCCAAACTTACTCACCAAAACGCCCGAAAAAGCCATCATCAGAAGCTGGCCGATGGGAATGGCGAAAAGCACCGTTCCCAGCTGTCCGTTGCTCAAGTGCAACATCTGTTTTACATCCGGAAT
>JAIINY010000175.1:0-6338 GCA_022741625.1 Prevotella sp.
CTGTTCATCCTCATCATGCTCGTGTTCTCCAAGTATTTCTATACGGCGTGCATTACGAGTTACTTCACCTTCTTCCTGATAGATAAGTTCGGGGTTTCGGTGCAGACCTCGCAGCTGTGCCTCTTCGTATTCCTTGCCGCCTTTGCCATAGGTACCGTAGCAGGAGGCATGCTGGGTGACAAGTTTGGCAGAAAGTATGTCATCTGGTTCTCCATTCTGGGAGCAGCCCCTTTTGCCATCGCCATGCCTTTCGTCAACTTCACGTGGACCATCATCTGTACCTTCCTTTCCGGCTTGATCATCGCCTCGGCATTCTCTTCCATCGTGGTATATGCCACCGACCTGATGCCAGATAAAGTGGGATTGATAGCAGGCATTTTCTTCGGACTGATGTTCGGACTGGGAGGACTGGGTTCAGCTTTCTTCGGATGGCTAGCCGACAAGACCAGTATTGAGTTCATCTTCCAGGTGAGTGCCTTCCTGCCATTGCTCGGCATCATTGCAGGATTCTTGCCGAATACCCAGAAGAAAAGCGTTGAAGAAACTGATGAATTAACAGATATAGGAGATAAATAGATATGAAAAAAGATTCAAGGGCAAACCATGCTAGGTATGTAGAGCTCAATATCTTTTTTTTGAGACATAAATAATCTCCTTTCTTACCAATTCAGTACCCAACTTGCATTGGAGTATTTTCCGATAGTCTCAGCATCCTTGAGGGCGTCAAGCTGACGGACATGCTTGTTTCTCTTGCTGATATCTATAGTTTTATCTTTCTTGTCATGGCTGTTGAATTCCAGGAGATTTGCCGTAGATGCCGACTCATCTATGGGGCCAAAGCCTTCCGAAGGCACACCATCAAGCGTACAGTTCAGCAGCACGCATTCCGCATCAGGATAATTTCTGCCCTTGTTGTCAGGAAGGCGGGCTATCACGGCATCCTTGCCCAATCCTTTGAAGGTACAGTCATTGAAGATGTTACCATGGTTCTCCCTGGTATTTCTAATCCACATGAAAGCACCATAGCTGGAAAGGGTACAGTGATTGAAATAGGATGGACCTCTACCCAGCACCGTGTCACCTCCTCCATCAATCACGCAGTTGAGCCAGTAGGCAGAACCATTCACCTGAAGAGCATCACCATCACCGATTACATGCACATTCTCTGCAAAATTTCTTTCACCATTGAGCAGGAATCCCTCAGCCTGTCCCTTGCAATCAGTCTTGAAGGTGATATCCTTGAAAATCATGTCGGCACAGTTGTCAGCTGCCACAGCTGCACGGCGAGAAGGGAATGTTCCTTTCTGCTCATTGGTCTTGATATCAACCGGGTGAGGATTGAATACTTCGTTATTGGGGTAATGTACCACTACCCCATCCATGGATTCTCCTTGGATAGTTACGAATCGCTTATTGCGGAAATAAACCAGCTCTTCATAGTCTCCATTCTTCACGAAAACCTTTTTCCTGCTGGCTTCAGAAGGCAATGAGTCTGGTATCCAATCCATGGCACCTTGCAGAGTGGAGAAGTCTCCGCTACCATCAGCTGCCACAACGATATGACGCAAATCTGCAGAAGGGGCGTTTTTCTTAGTCCTAAACGTCCATGACTTCTTGCCATTCCATCCCTCAATCGTACCCTTGCTAATCTTGATTTCATATTCATGTCCATATTCCAGCATATTGTTATGCAGATAAATGGTTGCTTTGTTCCCATGACAGATGACAGGATAGAAGTGAAAGGCATCAGAGAATCCACCAACGATGGTCTTCTGATACTTGCGCTTGTCTTCCTTGGCAGCCCCTGATGGAGTTCCAGGACGAGTATTGCGATTGGTTACATTCTCCACCTTATATATATAGGGAACGGGAGTATAGACAGCATTTGGATTCTTGGGCTGTCCTTCGGTTGGTCCCGCCGGAATGCTCATGTCGATTCTATCAACCACTTTTCGAGTTGTCTTGTCCGTAACAGTGATTATGCCCTTGCTGCCAGTCTTTACTGTCTTGTCAAACACGATGACCAGATGTGTATCAATGTTGATGTCTTGGTCATTCTCCTGAGGATAAAAACTGACAGGAGTTTGTGCCATCAGGTTCATATAGGTGATGAAACCTGTCATTGAGATAAAGATTCGTTTCATATCAATAGCCTTTAATGTTGTTTTAGGGTGCAATATTACGAAAAAAATCCGAAATAACGTATTTTTTGATGGAAAAATGTTTTTTATTTTGGCTGCGTAAAAAGACAGGCATTACCCTTGCTACAGACTTCCGCCACTCTTCATGGGCACGTGCCATGATTGGGGATGCCCCAAAACTATCATAAATGAATATAAAAAAGGAAAGACAGCTGCTGGCATCTTTCAAATGCCAACAGCTGCCTTTCCTTATTTACTATATGGAACTACTGTTTAAATTCTCTCAAATTGAAAGAAGAACTGCTTGTTAAGCGAAGTCCTTCATGTTAGATCTAGCACCATACTCTGCGCACGCTGCAACGATCATTGCTAAAATCATACCTACAACTAACATAATCTTATCCTTTCTCTATTAATCTGTTATCCTAATCTTTATCCATTTCTAATCAACTTCCTTGAAAGCATTCTAAGATGCCTCTCAAAGGCTGATTACTTGCCGAGGCTAATCTTCTTGTTGACATTTACAACCTCTGCAAAAAGAGCAGCTACAACTGCCAGTGTCATTCCTAATACCATCATAATTGTTACCCTTTCTTTACTTTAATCATTCGTTATTCAATCTTTTCGAGTGCAAAGGTAATGCCTTTTTGTGTGCGAACACAACTTTTTGAGAGAAAACTTCAGAAAATGCCCGATTTCTTGATTTTCATCAAATTATGTCATGCAGAAATGGGCAATTTGGCAGGATTTATGTTTTGTGATTATCTTTTTCATTGCTTAATCATTACCAGACTGTATTTCTTGCTTCCAAAACCTATCTTCTCTGCATAATCTGTGATGTAGGTACCATGCTGACGATTGATTCGCTCAATGAGTGGCTTTTCATCATCACCAGGTTTTCCTTTGTGGGTGAAAACAAGGTCTAGGCAAGCCTGATCAAGAGCCACAGGATCCGTGCTTACAAGAATTCCCATATCCTTGAGTTTCGGGTCTGCAGGATGGCTGTCGCAATCGCAGTCTACCAGGGTTTTATATACCTAGCCGAAAGTCATATTGAATAAAAAATCCGCAACATTTACCTCCCACGGTATCTGTTGCGGATATGCTTTTTCTTAATCTTCCATCACAATAGGGTACAATTCTATGAATTCACCGTTGTGGGATTTCAATATTGAGCAATATACATTTTAATTACGCAAGAAAAAGGGGGATTTTTCTTGTATTCAACTCATCTGGCTGATAGTTACAGCTTGATGCCGTATTTCCTGATGCCTTCTCCCATCATCTCCTCCGGAATGAATATCTTGAGGGTATCGACTAGGGTGTTCAGCATCCGCTCACGGATGTAATCTTCCCTGATATAGAGCGAAATGCGCCTCTGCGACAGATAATCTCCCTCTATCTTTCTTACATTCCTCTTCTGTTCTTCACTCAGGAAAGGGAGGTGCATCTCTGGAATGATGGTGAAGCCACCATTCTCATCCACAATCCTTATCAGAGTCTCAATGCTGCCTGCCTCATAGATATGATGACCCTTGCTGCGCGCCTTGCAGAACGAAAAGGCACTGTTGCGCAGACACTGTGCCTCCTTCATAATCCACATGTTCTCATACTCCAGATTCTCTGGCTTGAAAACAGGGAGCTTGCGCCAGCAGCTCTCGGCAAGATACACATAGAACTTCTCCGTGTAGAGCGGTATCTCCAGAATGCCTTCACGGATATTGTCGGAGATGGCTATGCCGGCATCCATCTCGCCACGAAGCAGGGAATCGAGCATGAAATCAGCCTTCAGTTCCAGGATGTTGAGATCTACCGATGGATAGTTTTCCCGATAGTATCTGATGAACTTGGGCAGGATGTAGGGGGCAATGGTTGGTCCCACGGCGAGCGACAGACTTCCGCCTATCTCACCCTTATCTTCCATCACGATTTCCGGGATGCGTTCTATCTCCTGCAATACAGTTTCTGCCTGACGGATAATCTTCTTTCCTGGCGTAGTGGGAGATACGGTTTTGTTGTTTCTTTCGAAGATACGGGTATCCAGTTCTTCCTCCAGTTTCACAAGCATGGCACTGAGTGTAGGCTGTGAAACCTGGCAAGCCTCTGCCGCTCTCGCAAAATTGCGAAAGCGGTTGATTGCCACAATATATTTCAGTTGCTGTAAATTCATATCGTTATTTTAGCTATATCTGCCAAGTACAGGGCTTATCTTGCCTTGAGCTTGCAGATGAGTTGAGTCATGTTGCCCATCGGACAGAAAACACACCAGGTTCTCGGACGGTAGAAGATGGTGAGTAGCACACCCACTATTAGGGAAGTGAGCATAATGCCATAGAGACCGAAGGCAAACTGAGCCTTCCAGGGTTCAATTTCTACTGGATATGCCCAGTGCCAGGGAACATCAAAGGTCCATAGTAGGTGAATGGTCTGATGGAGATTCTCAGCACCCTTTGCCACCATCACAGTGAGGATGATCATCTGGATGAAGAAGAACATGAAGAACAGCAGGAATCCATGACGGAACCATTTGGACGATAACCATCTTGGTGCTACCTTCCTGCGCGACCATCCCAGGGTGTTTCCTATTTGAAGGAAAAGCTGACCACGCCCACAATAGTTGTTGCAATATCCCTTGCCGCCTCCGAAAACAGCCATGAACAGCGGAATCATAAAACAGATGACTCCCAGCCACGCAAACACGATATTGAAGAATCCAAGGGTGAAATAGGTGGCAGATACCAACCACAGATAATCACTCCACTTCTTGCTTTTTTGTCTTGCCATAAAAATGCTTTTAATCTGTTATCTCAATACCTTGTGCATGACTCCTGCCGGACAATTCCTTTCACAGATGCCGCAACCTATGCACAAATCCTCGTTTACTACTGCATAACATCCCCGGTAGATGCTGACGGCATCCCTGGGACATACTTTTACGCAAACACCACATGCCACGCAGCGGTCGTGCTCGCTTTGCGCCTTGTATTTTGCCATCTGCTTTTATTGATCAGTTAGTTTTTCCAATTGCCCTTCCAGGAATTCTGCCGCATCAGCTACGCAGAGCGGGCATTCTCTGAGTATCTTACCTGTGCCTACCCCCTTGAGAAGCTTGCACTGGGTAGCCCCATTGCGCTGCTGGAATTGGGTCCTGATCTGTCGAATCGCCTTGACAGACTTAGCCTTATCCTTTGTTGCAAGGCCTAATACCACTCCTGCTCCTATGAGGGCACCGCAGGTTCCTTCCATATTACCCATTCCTGCAGCAAAGGCATTGCCTATATGCTTGAGTGTCGCTTCGTCCATACCTGTATAGTCATGATAGGTACAAACCACTGCCTGGGTACAGTTATGAGCCCCACAACGCTTCTTCTCTGCTGCAATTTCTTTTCTTGTTTCCATATTTATCTTGCTTATTTGAATTTTGCTGCAAAGATACGGATTTTATAATAGATAAACGAAAGTGTTTGTCTATTATATCATAAATAACATCTATTAATGGTTTCAGGCAGATTTCATCGCTCGCGAATTCAACAAACCCAGGAGCAGTCTTGGAAATAATCCCAGACTGCCCTGGCAGGAAAAGCCACAGGAAAGGTAGTTGCCGAGGTGAATGAACAGAGCAAGGGAAGCAGCAGAAAGAACATCTTTTTCTCTTCTCTATGTAAACAATATTCCAAAGAAAGGAAATCAGGCAAAAATACCGGAAAAATGGGGAAAGAAGAGATTCTGATTTTTCCCTTAAGGGTTTTTATTTTTTTCCTTAAGGGAAAATAGTTTTTTCCTTAAGGGAAATAATATCTTCTCTTAAGATATTTTTCGATCACGTTTAAATTGTAAAGTAAAAATAATAACCTGAAAACCAGTTGCCACTTTTTTACTTTAATTTATAGCCCCAAACATTTGTATATCCATAAATAATATCATATCTTTGCAATCGGGTTTCAAAACCTATCCCAAAAGAGGGTTACATTAAAAAATCAAACTATGTAAAATACGTAATAAAAAGATTATCAGTTGGAAAACTGTGAAATCCGTGGGAAACATTCCCCTACTTCCAGCAGTAATCAATGCCTCGCTTCTCGCACTCTCCTCGCAAGGCGGCAAGGAAGTAACTGCGCTCGCTGCCCCAACCACGAACCTTGCGCTCGTGATCCACGGTCTGCTTCAAACGCTCATCGCTGTATGCGGCAAAACGGG
>JAIINY010000176.1:0-6309 GCA_022741625.1 Prevotella sp.
TTGGTATCACGGCTCTTGCTCTCCTCGATAGTGATGACACCATCCTTGGAAACCTTACGCATTGCATCAGCCAAGAGCTTACCAATCTCTGCATCGTTGTTGGCAGAAACAGTAGCCACCTGCTCAATCTTGTCGTAGTTGTCATCTACCTGCTCAGCATGATCCTTGATGAAGGCAACGACAGCAGCTACAGCCTTATCAATACCACGCTTCAAATCCATCGGGTTAGCACCTGCAGTTACGTTTTTCAAGCCCTCTGTTACGATAGCCTGAGTCAGGATAGTAGCTGTTGTAGTACCATCACCGGCATCATCACCAGTCTTGCTGGCAACGCTCTTTACGAGCTGTGCACCCGTATTCTCGAACTTGTCCTCCAGCTCTACTTCCTTAGCAACGGTAACACCATCCTTAGTAATCTGAGGAGCACCAAACTTCTTTTCGATTACCACGTTGCGTCCCTTAGGACCGAGAGTTACCTTTACTGCATTTGCCAACTGATCAACACCCTTCTTCAAGAGGTCGCGGGCATCCATATTATATTTAATATCCTTAGCCATAATATATTCTTTCTAATAATGTTTAAATATCGCAAAAAGTATTTTTTACCTTTTTACTTTTTTACCTTTAAGAGTTATTCTTCTACCACAGCGAGAACGTCGCTCTGGCGCATCATCATATACTTAGTACCATCAAACTCAAGTTCAGTACCAGCATACTTTCCATAGAGAACAGTATCGCCCTCCTTGAGAATCATCTCTTCATCCTTGGTACCCTTACCTGTAGCAACGACCTTACCACGCTGTGGTTTCTCCTTTGCTGTATCAGGGATAATGATTCCACCTACTTTTTCTTCAGCTGGTGCAGGAAGTACCAGCACTCTATCTGCTAATGGTTTAATATTCATGATTCTTATATTTTAATTTGTTATTACTTCTATTTTTCGTCTTTACTTCAGCCTATTCGGGCATACGCCAGACACCCTCACCTTATACGAAAAGCGTGCCAAAGCATCAAAACTGACACTTTGGCACGCTCACAACTACACATCTACTGACATTTCTGTCAGCCTTTACCTAAAAATGCTGAAGCCACCCGTTGGTTTCTTGGGTAGATAACAAGTGAGTTCACTCTGTCCATCCGTACTGTTCTTCAATACGAACTTCCTTGCTGTGGATTGCGCTGATGCAGATATGGCAAAGAGCATCAATGCGAAAGAAATAATCGATTTTTTCATTTTCATCTTAGTGCTAGTTTGTATTTCATATGCAAAGATAAGCATTTTTTCGTTAACACAACGTTATATTTTCATCATTTTTCGGTGTTTTTGTACAATTCTCTTTGTTATTTGTTACTTTTTTACTATATTTGCAGAAAAATAAATCGGTATCAACGTAATATAGACAGAATTATGAAGCAATTTTTCAAGAATGTAGCCGCTACCATCGTAGGTATCTTCGGATTCGGAATCATCATGGTGATTCTCGCCGTCATCACACTCATTGGTATGATGTGCAATAGCAGCAAGACTCCTTCACTGAAAGACAATTCTGTGATGGTGATGAAGCTGCAAGGTCAGATCAGTGATCAGGCAAACGACGACTGGTTGGGACAGCTCACCGGTAACCAATATAACAACCTTGGCATGAACAATATCCTCTCAGCCATCAAGAAGGCAAAACAGGAGGATAAGGTGAAGGGTATCTATCTGGAAACGGGTATCCTGAGTACAGACTACGCTACATTGCAGGAAATCCGCAACGCTCTTGCCGACTTCAAGAAGAGCGGCAAGTGGATCATCGCCTATGGTGATGCCATGACCCAAGGTGGATATTACCTGGCTTCGGTTGCCAACAAGATATATGTGAACCCGGAAGGTTCGGTAGATTGGCACGGTATTGCCTCACAGACACAATATATAAAAGATGTGGCTGCCAAATTTGGCGTTCACTTCACCATTGTAAAGGTGGGCAAATACAAGAGCTTCACCGAGATGTACACAGAGGACAAGATGAGCGATGCCAACCGCGAACAGGTTACCCGATATATCGGAGGTCTCTGGAATCAGATTCTGGCAGATGTCAGCAAGAGCCGAAACATTTCCAAGGATTCCCTGAATCGCTATGCAGACGGACTTATGGCATTCGATGATACCAAGCTCTTGAAATCCAGAAAGATGGTAGATGGATTCTGCTATTATGATGAAATCAGAGACGTAATAAAGAAACAGCTCGGTCTGAAAACCGATGAGAAGATTTGTCAGGTATCTATGAGTGATGTAAATGCAGCCGTAGATGACAGTAACCTTCTTGGCGACCAGATTGCCGTATATTATTGCCAGGGAGAAATCGTAAGAGTAGCAACTCCAGGCGCATTCGGCAGCGAGCAGCAGATTGTGAGCAACGACGTGATACAGGATCTGCAGGATCTGGGCAACGACAAGAACATCAAGGCTGTGGTACTCCGCATCAACTCAGGTGGTGGCGATGCCTATGCCTCAGAACAGATCTGGCGTGCAGTCAGTCAGCTCAACAAGAAGAAGCCTGTAGTGGTATCCATGGGTGGTATGGCTGCTTCGGGTGCATACTATATGAGTATGGGTGCCAGCTATATCATGGCTCAGCCAACAACACTGACGGGTAGCATCGGTATCTTCGGTGCCTTGCCAGACATCAGTGATCTGATGACCAAGAAGCTGGGATTCAAATATGACGAGGTAAAGACCAACCGCAACAGTGCCTACGGCAGTGCCGGCAGTGCCCGTCCTTGGAGTGCAGAAGAAATCGGCCATCTCCAGGCTTATGTTAACCGTGGCTACGGTCTCTTCCGCCAGCGTGTGGCTGATGGCAGAAAGATGAAGACCGAAGAAGTGGAGAAGATTGCACAAGGAAGAGTATGGCTAGGAACCGATGCCAAGAGCATCAAACTGATTGACGGTTTTGGCAGTCTCGACGACGCTGTTGCCAAGGCAGCTCAACTTGCCAAGGTTTCCGATTACGGAACCACAGAGTATCCTATGCCTGCAGACTGGATAGACCAGCTTTTAGACGGACTGTCAGGCAGCGGCGGCAACTATCTCGATGAGCAGTTACGACTCACACTGGGTGACCTCTACCAACCATTTATGATGATTCGCAACATCAAGGAGAAAGAACCAGTGCAGGCAGCAATGCCATTCGTACTGAATATACATTAATATATATATAATAAGGTATAAAAAAGGAGTGAGGAAATGAGAACAGAAGGAGATCTGATAAAGATCAACGATTGGCTGCTACCGCTCAGTTGGATATACGGCAGCATCGTAAGATTCCGCAACTGGCTCTTCGACATCGGATTGAAGAAGAGCCGCGACTTCTCGATTCCCGTCATCTCGGTGGGCAATATCACCGTGGGCGGTTCGGGAAAGACCCCGCATGTGGAATACTTGATTCGCCTCTTGCACGACAAGGTGAAAATTGCCGTGCTGTCACGTGGATACAAACGCAAGAGCCACGGATATGTACTTGCAGATGAAAATACAGAAATGTCGGATATCGGTGATGAGCCATTCCAGATGCACCAGAAGTTTTCTGATATCTACGTAGCGGTAGATGCCAAACGGGTAAGAGGCATCAACAACCTGCAAAGCAACGAAGAGACCAAGGATGTAGATGTGGTATTGCTTGATGATGCCTTCCAGCATCGCTATGTCAAGCCAGGCATCAATATCCTTCTGGTAGATTACCATCGTCTCATCATCTACGATAAGATGCTGCCTGCAGGAAGACTGCGCGAACCATTGAGCGGAAAGAGTCGTGCCGACATCGTGATTATCACCAAATGTCCAAAGGATCTGAAACCAATGGAATTCCGTGTACTCACCAAGGCTATGGATCTCTATCCATTCCAGAAACTCTACTTCACCTGCATCGACTACGATACACTGAAGGGTGTTTTCACAGGAAAAGAACTGAAAGATCCAAAAGACTATCACGTGCTTCTGCTCACCGGCATCGCATCTCCAAAACAGATGGAGCACGACCTGAAACCGATGGTCAAGGAGCTGAAGTCTCTCTCTTTCGGCGACCATCATCGCTTCAAGAACAAAGACATCGACCGCATCAATGAGGCATTCGAAGCCTTGCCGGAACCACGCATCATCATCACTACAGAAAAGGATGCCGTGAGACTGAGAGAGGCTGAAGGACTCTACGAGAGTGTGAAAGAAAGCATGTACGAATTGCCTATCAAGGTGAACTTCATGCTTGACCAAGAAGATAATTTTAACGAAAAGATAATAAGCTATGTACGAAAAAATTCAAGAAACAGCATCCTGGCTAAGAGAAAGGATGAGCACAAGTCCGAAGACAGCAATCATTCTGGGAACAGGTCTCGGACAATTAGCTTCAGAAATAACTGATAGTTACGAATTCCCATATAGTGAAATTCCTAATTTTCCGGTATCTACCGTAGAAGGACATGCAGGCAAGCTCATCTTCGGAAAGCTGGGCGGCAAGGACATTATGGCGATGGAAGGCAGATTCCATTTCTATGAGGGATACAACATGAAGGAAGTAACATTCCCAGAGCGCGTAATGTTCGAGTTGGGCATCGAGACCCTCTTCGTAAGCAATGCATCTGGCGGCATGAACCCTAAGTTCCAGATTGGCGACCTGATGGTTATCGACGACCACATCAACTTCTTCCCAGAGCATCCATTGCGTGGCAAGAACTTCCCTACCGGTCCTCGCTTCCCAGATATGCACGAGGCATACGACAAGCAGCTCCGTAATCTTGCCGACGAGATTGCCAAGGAGAAGGGTATTCCTGTTCAGCATGGTGTATATGTGGGCGTTCAGGGTCCTACCTTCGAGACTCCGGCAGAGTACCGCATGTACCGAACCCTGGGTGGTGACGCCGTAGGCATGAGCACCGTTCCTGAGGTAATCGTGGCCCGCCATTGCGGCATCAAGGTATTCGGCATCAGCATCATCACCGACCTCGGCGGCTTCGACGTTCCTGTAGAGGTAAGCCATGAGGAGGTACAGATTGCTGCCAATGCTGCTCAACCTAAGATGACTGAGATTATGCGAGAAATGATTCGCAGATCATAATTATTAATTATAAATTATAAATTATCTTGGATATAGCTAAGTTGGGTGAGTTTGGACTGATAGACCATCTCACCAAAGGATATGAAAACAAGAATGCCTCTACTGTTTATGGTGTAGGCGATGACTGTGCGGTGATGCACTATCCCGACAAGGAGGTGCTGATGACTACCGACATGCTGATGGAAGGTGTACATTTCGACCTGACCTATATTGATATGCAGCACCTGGGTTACAAGAGTGCCATGGTCAATATCAGTGACATCTTCGCCATGAACGGAACGCCACGCCAGATGGTGGTAAGCATTGCACTGAGCAAACGCTTCAAGGTAGAAGACCTTGATGAATTCTACAGAGGCCTGCGTATGGCTTGCGATAAGTTTGGCGTTGACATCGTAGGTGGCGACACCACTTCTTCACTCACCGGTCTTGCAATCAGCATCACCTGCATTGGCGAGGCAGCAAAGGAAGATATCGTATATCGCAGCGGTGCCAAGGAAACAGACCTCATCTGTGTAACCGGCGACCTGGGTGCTGCCTATATGGGTCTGCAGCTCCTGGAACGCGAAAAGGCTGTATATTACGGACAGGTAGAAGACATCCGCAAGAAAATGGCAGAGGCAAAAGCGCAGAGTGACGACCAGAAGTTGGCAGCCCTCAACAAAGACTTGCAGGAAATGCGCAACTTCCAGCCAGACTTCGCCGGCAAGGAATACCTGCTGCAGCGCCAGCTCCAGCCAGAAGCTCGCGGCGACATCATAGCCCAGCTCCGTGAGGCAGGCATCCGCCCTACTGCTATGATGGATATCAGCGACGGCTTGAGCAGCGAGTTGATGCACATCTGCGAACAGAGCAACTGCGGCTGTCGTGTCTATGAGAAGAATATCCCTATCGACTACCAGACAGCAGTTCAGGCAGAGGAATTCAACATGAACCTCACTACCTGTGCCATGAATGGTGGCGAAGACTATGAGCTTCTCTTTACCGTTCCTATCGGCGACCATGCCAAGATTGAGGAAATGGAAGGCGTGAAGCAGATTGGTTACATCACCAAGGAGAGCCTCGGCAAGTTCCTCATTACCCGCGATGGTCAGGAATTCGAACTCAAGGCGCAGGGATGGAATCCTCTGAAAGACTAGTTTAACGAATCGCTTTCTCTGAGGAAGAAACCTGAAAGAGGCGATTTTAGTTAATAAACATTAAGCAAGAGAAAATATTT
>JAIINY010000177.1:0-6308 GCA_022741625.1 Prevotella sp.
CGAGAACCTCATCATCACCGACCTTGCCGAGCAGCTGCAGGATTGCGGAATCCAGGCGCTCACCATCCACGGCAGAACCCGTAGCCAGATGTACACCGGCGAAGCCGACTGGAGCCTCATCGGAGAGGTAAAGAACAATCCCCGCATCCATATTCCGATTATCGGCAACGGCGATATTACGACCCCGGAGGAAGCCAAGCTTGCTTTTGAGCGTTACGGCGTAGATGCGGTGATGATTGGTCGCGCCACCTTCGGAAGACCTTGGATTTTCAAGGAAATACGTGATTATCTGGACAATACGGGTGCTGCCCCATTAACCGTAGATGAGAAGATTGACCTTCTGGAGGAGCAGCTCCGCATCAACGTGGAGCGCATCGATGAGTACAGAGGCATTCTCCACACCCGTCGCCACCTAGCCGCCTCCCCTATCTTCAAGGGCATCCCCGATTTCCGCCAAACGAGAATCGCCATGCTGAGAGCCACTACCGTGGAGGAACTGAAAGAAATATTGAAAGAATGCCGGGAAAGAATCAAGGCGATAGAAATCTAGACTTGCTTGCGGCGGAAGGCAAATCCGCCGAAACCATAAGATAAGTAAAGGGAGACTCCAACGATGATGGTTGAAATCTCCCTTTTTTATTCGCAGTTAACAGGTTAACAGTTAACAGCTGTTTTTTCTATACTTCCACCGCTTTCGCTTATAGAACGAAAATGGTTTCATCCCCACAAATATTACGAATTTTCAAGCGCAAAGGCTTATCGTCTGATACAATGCTAGCATCCCAATAATCCTGGGTTTTCTTTCCGTTGATGGTTACGGTTCCCATCTTCTCTATCTTCACCTCCATATCACTGTGCCAAGGAGCATTTTTCTCAGCATTGACGCAATCTACAGAAGCCCATTCGATGGTTTCCAGCCCTTCATCGCTGAGTTTTATTTTCGAGAAGTTGGCACTCTTACCGCTTGCTCGTTTCTTGTTTGTCTGCAGAACACCTTTTTCGTTGAAATCATGAACTTTCTTTGCTACCCGGTCGCTATGGAATGATTTCAGTTGAAGTTTCCATCCCATCGACAAGCCCAGCGGATCCTTGGCTTCCTGCAAATCCCATTCAGCCTCATCTTCCATTATCACCTCGTCGAGCACCTGCTTCACGTCTCTCAACTCAAATTCTATCAGCGTCTGCTGGTTTTCGGCTTCTATGAATTGGCGCAACTCGTTTATCTCTTCCACATCCACGTAATAGATGATGACACGCTTCACCTCATCAGGCAAATCAGGCAGCGCCTTATGGATGATGTTCATCATCTCACTCTTATCCAGCACTCGCTTGCTTCCATCGAGTAGATTAGGCAGATATACGGGCATCATACCATACTTGCTGTCCATGATAGAGCCTGCCCAATATTGGCTGTCCAACTTGGCATTGGCAGTTAAGCCCGGTATCAGGTTGTCGCGTAGCTTATCCATCGTCTGTACAGGATTTCTGAAGAGACGCACGCCATCTTTCACTTCCTTTATCTCAAACTCAGCTCCGGCATTAACCAGTCGGTCGCGAGCCGTCTGGAGGCTATTGATATTCACGTCGCCATGAATAAAGCGGCGGTTGAGCTTATGAGCCACGGCTGCGGCTACCCCGCTTCCGCCAAAGAAATCAGCCACGAGCATTCCTTCGTTGGATGAAGCCTTGATAATACGCTCCAAAAGGGCTTCCGGCTTCTGAGTGGCGTAATCTTCTTTTTCTTGAGAACGACCAGCAACATAAGAAATATCATTCCAAATATCATTAATTGGGGTTCCTGGAAGTTCATCCTTGAATATTATTCTGCAACGCTTTATAGGCTTACCATTTTTGCCTAGTTTAATACGACCATGACTATTAGGAACTTCTGTCTGTTCTGCATTCCATAAAACTTCAAACTTTTCTGGTGTCGTACGCCATCTCGCCCTTGTTCCATGAAAGTCATATTCTTCCATTTTTAATTGAGGGTCTAGCATATTCTCTGCTTTATAATATCTGCCAGAAGGAAGTTTTATCCACTCATTGGCAATATATTCATCAGTATAGGGAGTATATAATGTATTAAAGACACCATTTTCAGACAACGAGTAGAAATATATATGATCAGAAATACTACTAAAGCTTTTACTTGAATCATTATGCGATGCTGTACTCTTCCAAGAAATATCATTTCTAAAGTTTCCTTCTCCAAATATTTCATCCATGAGGATTTTAACGTAATGCCCAATATGGTCATCCAGATGCACATAGATGCTTGCATTCTCGCTCATCACGCTCTTGATTGCCATCAGATTCTCGTACATCCAGTTGAGGTATCTTTCCTTGTCCCAGATGTCTCCGTACATTTTCTCCTCAAACTCTTTCATTTCCTCATTATCGAGATTCTGCTCCGCTTCTTTCATTACCTTTTGCACAAGCGGATTGCGGCGGATATAGATTTTCTTGGCATAATCGGCTCCGCTGGCAAAGGGCGGGTCGATATAAACCAAATCCACCTCTATGCCCTGCTCCTTGAGATAGGCACAGGTAGAAAGGCACTCACCATGCATCATCAGGTTATGCTTCTCGTTGGCGCCTCTCTTTTCGAGAGATTCCACCTCATAGAGCGGCATTCCTCGCTTAATATGCTCCACGATGCGATCGTTGTCACGATAGCGGAGAATGCGGCGGGTGCGCACAAAATTATCCAGGAGGGCTTGCCCCTCCAGAGTATTGGGATAATATGAAATATATTTTGTAGCCATTGTCTTTATTCTATTTTATATGAAAAATTCCTTAATCATCTGTAGGGTCTTTGCCATTCTCTCTTCAGCAGAAATGGTGTCCTCCAGATAAAGGAACTGGAATCGCTTGCGATGGAAAGCCTCATTGTTCTTTGGCACAAACACATCTCGCATAAACTCCAGGTGCTCCTTGAACTTGGCAGCATATACCTCGCCCTTCGTCTCTATGATGCAAATGCGGTCGATCTTGCCCTCTGCATCACGGCTGAGCACCAGGAAGTCGGGATAATAAAGTCCATCATACTGCCAGTGCTTGCCCTCCCTGCGATAGCAGCGAATCTTGAACTCTGTAAGCGTATCATCGCCATTGAAGTAATACTCCAGCTGCTTATCCTTCATCAGCGGAATCAATCCGTTGGCAAAGTATTCCTTCTCCAGGTTACTGTCGAAGCGGTAAGGCAGATAATGGTAAGTCTGATTGCGCTCAGGATATTCATCCTTAGGCAGCTTGTCTTTCACCATCATCTGGATGTCAGTATCAGAGAATCCGGCAGCCTTCATCTTTTCCACAACTGCCTTCACTTCTGGCGGGAGTTCCATCTTGCCCGGGTCATTATCCCATGCCAGGATTTCCTTCACCACTTTCTCGCTTGGATAGAAACGGCTGTCGTCTTCCACATCAAGAGGCATAGGTTGCTCCACCGAGAGGATGGTTGCCGTATCAGGAACCACCTCTTCTGAGATGCGGAAATCACGCTTAGGCACAAAAGCCTTCCGGATGTTGGCACGTATCTGATAATGGTCATACTCCATATTCTCTGTACGATATTTCCCATCCTGCTCATCAGCAATCGTAATCTCATCGAACAGTTTATGCAGCTGAGTCTCATACTGTTTCAATTCTTTCATACTCAGCGCCCCCATACTTTCCTTGGCTATTTTCTGCAACCACCAGTGGTAAGTGAAGCTCTCTCCATTCTCTTTTCTCAGCTCCTCATAGCCGAGCATGTTTCCTTCAAAGTCTTGAACATAAACCAGCGAGCGGTTAGCCTTCTGCTTCAAACTTTCGTCAGCAAGCAGCGTGGCAGTATCTGGCTGTTCTTCGATCACCTGAGTTTCATATTCCACTTTCAGTTGGAAGAAATCAATGGGTGGCACCTGCTGCTTATCCATACGTGAGAATCGCTCTATGCGCTTCTTTGCAGGTTCCGGCTTCTTGCTGAATTCCTGGAGTGTGATGTTCTGCTGCTGCTTCAATTCCTTGTTGAGTTTGTCGGCATTCCACCTGTTCATCCAAACCAAGGCTTTTTCCTGTTCGCCCCGAACCACCTGTCGCAGGCAGCGGCAGGAAGTTTGCAGCACCATGTTCTTAGGGCACGCCCCTTCATGAGGCAGCACCACGCCCGTAAGGCTCTTGCAATCCCATCCCTCCTTTCCTATCTGCACCAGCAGCACGATACGGATTTTAGAGGTAGGCGAATCGAGCATGGCGAAAGCTGCCTCTGAACCTTCGGGCTCTGCATATTTTCTGGCACCTGCCTTAGAGGAATTACTACCCTTATGGCGCTTCAGAATCACCTCTGCAGGGTTCAATCCATATTCCGTTACAATCTCGGATACGAGAGGATAGATTTCTTCTTCGAGAGTTGGAATCTGACCGCAATATACAGCAAGCTTCGCACAGATTCCATCAGCATAGGTTGTATCCTTATATTTATCGAGAAACTCATACACTCCGCTTCTCACAATGGTCAGCATATCATGGTTCGTAAACTTTACTTCGGGACGCTTCAGGAAGTTGTCGATACCCTCCATCAACGTATAGAAATACACCACATTGGTGATATTGGTATTCTTGATATTGAAACTTCCGCCCAATGTCACCTTCTCTGCTTTTTCCAGATAAGGAGTGCCCGTAAAGCCAAGCACATTGCAGAAATTACAACCTTGAGTAGCCCATCCTGTAACCACCTGACGGAGTTTGATTTCACCATCAGAAGCATGATGCACCTCATCGATAAAAATAGAAAGAGAAGGTATTTTACCTATCATATTGCGCAGCTCATTAGCCACATCCACCAGCCGGCGTTCATCATCCGAAAGAAGACTCTGGTCTTTCCCGTTCTCCTCCCATCTGTCTAAGATAACCTTCTCTGCATTTGTAATAGCCACCAATCCCATCATCGTACCTCCATCCCAATGCTGGTTAATCTTAAACGCATTGGGATTTCTGATTACATTGCTTTTCCTGGCACTTTTTTGCTCATCAAGGATTTCAAATTTTACGAGCCTCTTCAGCTGCATGGCTGTAGCTGCCGGGAAAAGCCAGGTAACGTCAAAGTTCTGAATACTACGAAGACTAGGAACAATGCTTGACTTCAAGCCGGATGGTGCCAATATCAGGAAATTATGTGCCCATATCGGATTATGCGGCTCATTCTGAGCAAAGTATAAATCTATATAAATGAATGCGGCCATCAGATAGGTTTTTCCCGCACCCATAGGAAGACTGAAAAGATAATCCGAATAAGTTACCTGGTAAAAGATATCCTTCAACACTTTCTCGTAATCAATCTCCCTGGCATGATGACGGATAAACTGCTCCAGCTCTGGAGCTATCTGCTTGCCGTTGCGGTCTTTCTGTCTACTATACTGATACAAGGCCAACGCAGCAGGATTCTTTGTCATCACATCCCGTGCCTCTGCATTGATTTCCTCTGCATCAACGTCAGTTTCATTAAATTTGCCTTCTGCAAAAAGTTGCCAAAGCGGCTTGCCCTGACAGGCTATTTTCAAAAACAGATAAGTCTTGATAGCATCAATCTGGGCATCACGCAACATACCTCGCTGATCAATATAATCAACGAGGTATAAAACCGTACAATCAGAAGATTGAAACCATAAATCTCTTTTCTTTTGTATAAGTTGATAGAACATCTTTCTTCTTTTGTATTAACCATCAACCACATTCAGAAGTTAACAGGTTAACAGTTAACAGTTGTTTTTTCTATACTTCTACCGTAAAATCGAAGAAACCTAGCTTCCTCAAATTATAGAGAAGGGCTTTACTTCTTCAATATCGAAGCACCTTCGAGCAGGGCAAGTGCCTTGTTCTCGTTCTCCTCCATGATTTCTCGCTCTCCCGGACCTTTGTCATTGATGCCGCAGAGGTGCAGGATGCCGTGGATGATGACGCGGTGAAGCTCATCATCGTAGGTTTTGCCAAACTGCTCGGCATTGGTGCGAACGGTATCGAGCGAAATCACGATGTCGCCGTTAATCACATCATCCTCATCGTAATCGAAGGTGATGACATCGGTATAGTAATCATGACCCAGATACTCGTTGTTCACTTCGAGAATCTTCTCGTCATCTACAAACATATAGCCTATCTCTCCCACCTTGCGGCCATGAGAGGCAGCCACCTTGCGAATCCAGGCACTGGTGTCGCGCTTCTTGATCTTTGGCATTTTCACGCCATCTACATTGTATGTTATCATACGCTTCTTCCTCCTATTTTTATTTTATTTTTGGTAAAAATTCATCTACTTCTCTTCCGAAGAA
>JAIINY010000178.1:0-6272 GCA_022741625.1 Prevotella sp.
GTTAACAATATGCACGAGGCTTATGCCCGTATTGAGATGGATCCGAAGTACAATTTCGGTACTTTCATCAGTGGTCCTTCCAAGACTGCCGATATTGAGCAGGCACTGGTTATGGGTGCGCAAGCAGCCAGAGGCGTAACCGTAGTGCTTTTGTAAAAGAAGTATTGAATCTTAATCTATACGAATAAAGCCCACCAAATCGGTGGGCTTTATTCTTATCTCTGCTCAGTTAGATTTCCCATTGGTATGTGTCGTAGATGACCCCTCTTCCTCCGAATCCTTCCTTTTGGTGGATGAGATTCTTGTTGAGATACTTGCCCGCATCTTCTGTGGATTTGCCGAAGTCGAAGTATGGGACATTCCATGGGCATTTGTGGAGGATAAAGTCGAAGAGGGCATCCAAAGCTCCCAGTTCCTTGCCCAATTCGTTGGCAGCGATATACTGGGTATGAATTACTTGGGGGGTAGTATATACGATGCTTCCACCAATAATCGTTTCATCTTTCTTTACCACAAAGCAGAGAATGTGGTCTGGAAAACGATGCATAAGTAATTGCAGTTCCTCTTTCGAGTGTACAGGATGAGTATTATGCCTCTGCCAAAGATTCTTGTCCAATAAATCCCAAAAGTCTGTGATGTCCTTTGGAAATTTTGTAAATCCAACACTTAGTTCATGGCTCACAGCTTTCTTGATGCCTCTTCTTCTCTGCTCGCTGAATCGTAAGGGGGCATTGAGAAAAATGGTAGTGGAAATCTCTCTAGCTATCAACTTTGCCTTCCCAATATAGGAGAGAGCATAGAGGTCCTCTTCTGAAGGGATGCTCTGGTATATCCATGGCATTGCCTTGTAGATACATAACTGGAAATCATTTTGCAGGAGATAGTCCTTGAGAGCCTGAAAGATGTCGATGCAAACTTCTGCTGTTACCTTGGAACAAGTCAGTAAGCCTCCATACGTCAGTCCTTGGTGAGAATAGAGAATCTTCTTGTCCTCATCCGCAGTTTCATTGGCAGGAAGAATGGCATACAAGCGTCCTTTATAATAGAACATCAAGGAATGGTCATGAAATCTGTCTTGATGATAGTCCATATAGTTTCTGTCGAAGAGGAAGGTGCCTTGTCTGGATTTCCAAACAAAGTTGTTCCATTCGGCAGCGTCTTTTGGGGTATATCTTTTGATTTCTATCATGGCTCTGATGTTGTGCTATGTGTGGTATGGATGTATTTCAGAAATTCATCGTATTCATACAGATAGTCTTCTGGCTCATAAAGTTCAGAGGCAAGCACCAGGCATACGGCTCCCTCGGAGAAATCATCCAGTGTGCGCCATATCTCTGTGCCGAGATAGAGCCCCATGCCAGGATTGCTGAGCTGGTATTTCTTGGTCTCCTTGCCGTTGTCTAGGGATACGGTAAATGATCCATGCACGGCGATGATGACTTGCTGGAGCTTTTTGTGGGCATGACCGCCTCGGTTGCCACCCTGTGGCACATCGTATATCCAGTAGGCACGTTTCAAGTCGAAGGGAAGCTCGATGTTCTCCTCTGATACGGTCAGGTTGCCTCTAGGGTCGGATATGGTATGTAATTTGATGATTCTACCTAATTCTTTCATAAAGTTGTATTCTTTTATTTGATAACGCTCTTTTTCTTATTTTATTGCTTATTGCTTATCCTTCTTGGGCAACTTGATGCTGGCATTGAACTTACGATGGCTCATTTCCTTCTTAATTTCCTTGGAGTAGAGGCTTGCACCTTCACGGTTCAGATGGTTGGCATTGTGGAATAATGCCCTGTGATGGGTGTAGGCAGTGTCGCAATAATGGTTAAGGAATGGGATGCCTTCCTGTTGGCAGATAAGCTTGAACCTGCGAAATACTGAGTCGCTTTGGTAGGATAGCTGTGGCGATGCTGTGAATATGAGGCTGGTATGGCTCCTTTTGCATTCGGCTATCAACTTGTGCAGATATTCATATTTCTTTCTGTCGTGTTTGTTTTGGGGTAAGGTCTCCTTCTCGATGGCTTGGCATCCCTCGTAGGGAGAGTAACCCTTGGTATAGCTCATGGCTGGATGACGCCAGTCGGCAAGCAGCTTGAGTAACCTCGAATTATACTGATAGAAAGGAAAGAGCATCTTGATGCGCTCGGTGGAGTCCACGTCCCAGAAAATCTCTCGTATGCCTGGTCGGTGATAATAGGGGCGCAGGTTGGTGAGATAGGTACTGTTGTCATCTTGCAGCAGGTCATAGTCTGGTTCTACATCGTAGATGAGCATGTGGGGCATGCGTCTTTGCTTGAGTAGTTGCAGTCTGCCCATGCTGAAGATGATGCCCATGCGGTCTTCTCCCACATTATAATAGTTGCCCAAGATGTCTGGGTCGTAGTGATGCAAGGCTCTCGACGACCCCATGATGATGGAGTCGGCTATCAGCTTATTGTGGATATAGCGCATCCTGCCGCTCTCGCCTTTTACCTGAAGGTCGAGATAACGAAAGGTTTGTGCCGTGATGATATATATGATGGTCAGCAAGATAAGAAAGACCATGATTTTACTTAAGAACTTTTTCATATTTCAGCTTACGATTTGTTTCAACTTACGTTTATTTCAGCTTACGATTTAGAAACCTGCGTAGATGAATTGCCCCGAATCGAATACACCGAAGAGGAAGATGCTGGTAGTTACCACGACGTATGTACACCATCTCATCCAGAGCTTCGGATGATGGAATGGATTTTGACCTGGGGTTACTTCAACGATGAGATCTTTGGCGAATACCATCAAGATGAATAAGAGGATGAATTTTTCAAATACCCAGAAGTTCATGTCTTGCTCAGTGAATATCTTGCCGATTACATGGAAGGCATCGCCCACGCTTGGCATTCGGAAGAATATCCATAGGAAGTTGATGAGCAGGAAGTTGATGAGGATGCTTATTCCTCTCCTCATTCTCTGCCTAACTTTGTGCTCGGTATTTCTACTCTCTTTGGTGAAGCTTAGCATCTTCTCCATCACTTGGAAGAATCCGTGAAGAACTCCCCAAAGTATGAAGGTCCAGTTAGCCCCATGCCAAATGCCACTGATGAGGAAGGTGATAATGATGTTGAGATAGGTTCTCCCCTTGCTGCATCTGTTTCCGCCTATGGGGATGTAGATGTAATCGCGCAGCCATTGGGAGAGACTGATGTGCCAACGATGCCAAAAGTCGGTGACGCTATGGGCAAAGTAGGGATTGTGGAAATTCTGTTGCAAGCGGATGCCGAGCATGGAAGCCGAACCGATGGCTATGAGAGAGTAGCCGGCAAAGTCGGTGTATAGTTGGATGGAATAGAGGACGGAGGCTGCCAGCAGTTCTGATCCACTGTGCTGCATATAGCCATCCAGCACGGGATTCACGTAGAGCAAGAGACGGTCGGCAATAACCGTCTTCAAGAACATACCCCACACTATCATCTTGGCACCATTTGCCAACTGCTGATAGTTAGGACGCACCAGCTGGCTCAGTTGGCATCTCAGGGCATCGTATCGGTTGATAGGACCTGCCGTGATGGATGGGAAGAAGGATATATAGAGCATGTAGGTGGGCAGATGATGCTCTGCTTGATACTTATCTCTGTAAACATCGAAGAGATAACTCAATGCCTGAAAGGTGAAGAAAGAGATACCCAGTGGTACTATGAGGGTATGGTGAGATGAGAGGCTATCCATGTAGAGCACCTCTGTGAGGATAAAGTCTGTATATTTGTAGAAGAGCAGGGGGAGGGTGGTAAGAAGGGCTCCTAAATAAACAATGAGTTTGCTTCTGTTGTTTGAGGTGCTGTTTGTTCTCTCCTTTCCCTTATTTCTTTCTATCAATAGAGCGGAAGTATATGAGATGAGTGTTACCACCAAAAGTATAGCTGCCAATGACTGGTTGTAATAGTAGTATAGGGCATAGGAAATCGCCAACAAAAAATACTTTTTGATGGCTTCCTTCTTGATGGCATGGAGCAGCAAGAAGAGGAAGGGAAATAAGGTGATGTATAGAAATGAATTGTAAATCATTGGAATAGTGTGGGCGAGTTTTCAATAAAAGAAGTACAGAAAACGAACTGTTAACTGTAACAGTTAACTTTTCGCTTTCTGTATTCTTTGTTGCTGGGCAGGTAACAAATCTGCCCTCTCGGTATTTTTTAATGGGGGATGATGTTATTTCTTCATGTATGGGTCGGTTCCCAATACAGTCTTTGCCAGACGCTTTGCCTTGTCGCGAAGCTGATTGAGGTCATCGCCCTTCTCGCCGTAGCAGAGTACAACGCCCATGCGGCGGCCCACGTGAGCCTCTGGCTTGCCGAAGATACGGATGCGGGTATGGTCTTCCTTCAGGGCATCGAGCATATTGTAGTTTAATGGCTCGGTGCTTTCCTCTGGAGAGAGGATGACGGCAGAACAGCCGATGTGCTCCAGATGGATTCCGGCGATAGGCAAGCCCATCACGGCACGGAAATGGAGTTCAAACTCGCTCAGGTTGGTGGTGTGACCGAGGGTTACCATACCTGTATCGTGTGGACGAGGACTCAACTCTGAGAAGATGACTTCGCCCTGCTTGCTCAGGAAGAACTCTACACCCCAGAGACCGGCACCTGTCAAAGCCTTGGTTACTTCACCTGCAATGTGCTCAGCCTTCTTCAAAGCCTCCTCTGGAATCTGGAATGGCTGCCAGCTCTCGCGGTAGTCGCCGCCCTTCTGTACGTGGCCGATAGGTGGACAGAAGAGGGTAGGACCGTCTTTCTGGGTGACGGTGAGCAGGGTGAACTCAGAATCGAAGTCGATAAATTCCTCGATGATTACTTCCTTCACGTCGCCACGACCTTCTTCCATCGCCTCCTTGTAAGCCTCCATCAGCTCATCGTCGTTGTGCACATAGCTCTGACCATGACCGCTGGAGCTCATCAGTGGCTTCACTACGCATGGGAATCCGATTTCGTCGGCTGCGTTCTTGAACTCCTCGAAAGTCTTTGCATAGAAATACTTGGCTGTGCGCAGACCCAGTTCCTTGGCAGCCAGGTCGCGGATGGCACGGCGGTTCATGGTGTAGTTCACGGCACGTGCCGAAGGCACAACCTGGATGCCCTCTTTCTCGAAGTCGAAGAGGCGCTCGGTGCGGATAGCTTCAATCTCAGGCACGATGATGTCTGGGTGATGTTTCTCAACCACTGCGGTCAATGCGTCGCCATCGAGCATCGAGAACACTTCTCGCTCGTCGGCTACCTGCATGGCTGGTGCATTGTCATACTTGTCGCAAGCGATGACATACTGTCCTGCTCGCTTTGCGGCGATGGTGAATTCCTTGCCCAGTTCGCCTGAGCCCAAAAGCATAATCTTCTTCATTTATATGATGTTTAATATTTTATGTCCCTAAAATTAATCACTAATCCCTAAAATTAATCACTAATCCCTAATAATTAATCCCTAATAATTAATCACTAAGTCCGAATTTCTTTCTGATAAATTCTGCGATAAACTTCTCTGTCTCCTCTATTCCCAGATGGCTGCTGTTGATGCAGAGGTCGTAGCTCTCGCTGTGTCCCCACTTCTTGCCAGTGTAGTAATCGTAGTAGGAGGCGCGCTGTTCCTCGTGGCTTTCGATGAACTTGCGGGCGGTGGCTCTGTCGATGTTCTTTCGCTTGCACACTGCCTTGATGCGGTCGTCGATGTTGGCGGTAATGAAAATATTGATCACATTCTTGTAATCACGCAGCACATAGTCGGCGGTTCTGCCCACAAACACGCAGTTGCCCTCATCGGCAGCCTTTCTGATGGCGTCGCTCTGGAACTTGTACAGGCCTTCCTGTGAGAAGTCGTTGTGATAGAAGTTGTTGTCGCTCAAGAAAGGCAGATGGGAATGGAAGAGAGACTTGAAGAATCCCTTCTGCTCATCGTTCTGCTCGAAGAATTTCTCCGAAAAACCGCTCTCCTTGGCAGCAAGGTTGAGCAGTTCCCGGTCGTAGCACTTGCAACCGAAATCCTCAGCCAGCTTCTCGGCGATGATATGGCCGCCGCTACCTATCTGGCGACCTACGTTTATGATAATCTTATTCATAATTCATAATTTATAGTTTATAATTTATAGGGCAATCTTGCTAAACTGCGAAGCTGCTATTAACTATTAACTTTTAACTTTTAGCTGTTCTTGGTGTTGTCTTTTCAACTTGTTCATGTACCATGACATTACGATGGCAGCGATGACTGCGGCTGAGAAGTCGGAGATAGGCATACTGTACCATACTCCATCA
>JAIINY010000179.1:0-6252 GCA_022741625.1 Prevotella sp.
ATGCGTCCCATCTGCTCCACCATCTGACATACCTGTCGAAGGGTGACAGCATATTCCGGTTTGGCATCGCAACTGAGATCAGGGAGCGTAGCACACTCTCCCACTCCCTCTACTCCCGGCATTTCATCCGATATAAGGGTGAGATAATAACTGTGTCTCGTGGTATATACGCCACGAGACGTGCCTGCCGGCTGCTTGAAGTGGAGCGTACGCTCCGAGATGTCTATCTTATACACTTTAATTAAATGTTAAGTGTTAAATGTTGAGTTTTCTTCCTCACTTACTTCTTCTGTTTCAATTCGTACAAGTCCTTGCGACGGTCACGAAGATTTCGAACGGCACCATAGGTATGAAGCTCATTCAGGAGATTCAAGTCAACATCTGATACGAGAATCATCTCAGTATTAGGTGTTGCCTCCGAACGCTTGCCATCATTAGGGAAGGCGAAGTCGCAAGGAGTAAATACGGCACTCTGGGCATACTGGATATCCATGTTGTGAACACGTGGCAAGTTACCCACACTACCCGCAATGGCTACATAGCACTCGTTCTCGATGGCACGAGCCTGGGCACAGACTCTTACTCGGGAGTAAGCATTCTGCGTATCGGTCATAAATGGAACGAAGAGAATCTGCATACCATCGTCTGCCATCAGTCTCGACAACTCAGGGAACTCTACATCATAGCAGATCACGATACCAATCTTACCACAATCAGTATCAAAGGTCTGGATATGGCTACCGCCGCTCAATCCCCAGCACTTCTGCTCATCAGGAGTTACGTGAATCTTCTCGTACATATCCACGCTACCATCTCTACGGCAAAGGAAACCGACATTGTAGAGGGAATCATCCTTGAGATAAGGCATACTACCCGTGATGATATTGATGTTGTAGCTGATGGCTAGTTCACGGAATCGGTCACGGATCTCATCGGTATATTGCGCCATCTTGCGGATGCTCTGTGCCTCACCCAGATCGTTGAAGCGAGCCATCAACGGTGCATTGAAATACTCAGGGAAGAGGATGAAATCGCTCTTATAGTCGCTCACGGAATCCACGAAGAACTCTACCTGTTCGAAGAGTTCATCTACCGAAGCGTATGGACGCATCTGCCACTGTACCAATCCGACTCTCACGGTTGGCTTTCTATCTACATAGGAATCCGTAGGTGGCTGATAATAAATGTTATCCCACTGCAAGAGGGTTGCGCAGTGTTCGCTCTCCTCATCACTAGGAAGATAGTTGCGGATGACACGGCGTACATGGAAATCATTGGAAAGCTGGAAGGTAAGAACCGGGTCGTAGATTTCACGGTTTCTTACGTGCTCGATGTACTCTTTAGGGCGCATCTTGTCGGCATACTTATGATAGTTTGGAATACGGCCTCCAAACATGATTGCCTTCAGGTTGAGCTTCTCGCAGAGTTCCTTGCGATACTCATACATACGGCGAGCCAATCGCAGACCACGGTAGTCTGGGTGGATAAACACCTCGATACCATAAAGAATGTTGCCATCCGGCTTATGGGTGTTGAAGGTTTCATGACCTGTTACCTGTGCGTAGGTATGGTCACCCTTCACCATGTCATAATCAACGATGATAGAAAGGGCACAGCCCACAATCTTATCATCCACGATGATAACCACCTGTCCCTCAGGGAAGATAGTAATGAGTTTCTTGATCTGTTCTCTTGTCCAGAATACATCTGAGTCTGCGTAAATACGCTTAAACGACTTGGCGAGCTGGTCATAATCCTCCATGTGGAGGTTGCGCATACCCACCTTTTCGATTTTTCGAGTTGGTTCCATAACAACTGTATTTTTATTATTATCTAAATCCGGGTGCAAAGATACAGCAAATTATAGATACGACAAAGAGTTTTCGCAAATAATTGATATTTACGAAAACTCTTTTCATATATTGGAAGAAAATCCCCCCTGAGATGAAAGATTTGTGCTAATATTTAGCCTCATCCTGCGGAATTGCCTCATTATGGTCATCCAGATATAGCAACCTGCCCGGGTGATACAGTTCACTTGCCACCGAGTGTTCATCCTGGCGGTATCGGGTCTGGATGCCACCGATGCCCAACAGGGTATGGAATACCGAAAGACTCGTCTGAACCTGCTTGGTATGGTTATCCGCCAGCGCTTTCACTACCTTCGGATATTTCTTATCAAAGCCCTGCGAGGTCCAGATGATGAAAGGCACATGAAGCTCGTAATCAGATGCCTTCGGTGCTGCATGGAGGAAGAGATTCCGATTGTCATCAAAGATATTCTCGCCATGGTCACTGGTATAGAGCATCGCCGAGGTAGGCTGACAATATATGCCATCCGGCTTATTCCTAGCCTTAGTCTGAACCAGCTCCCATTTCTGCAGTCGCTCCACAATCCCATGCAGGATATAATCGGTATATCGGATGGTATTATCGTAGGCATTCAGCAGGTCACGCCGGTTCTCCGGCATTGCCTCACTCCTGCCATCAGGCTTGAAGTAAGCAAAGCTGCGGGGATAACGCTCCTGATAATTGAAGTGGGAACCATAGGTATGAATTACCACGAAGAGCTTGCGATAACGGTAATGGGCTGAGGATGAAGCATCAGCCTCCGGCAAAATCTTATCCAGTTTCCGCAACAGATCCTCATCGTAATGACTGCCCTGGACAGATTCTTCCTTCTTCAGAAAGTAATGCTCATCAGCCTGCTCTCCCAGAAAATCGATAAACGAATGGTTGGGCAACTGGTTGCTGATGAACACGGTATGAAATCCGGCTTCCCTGAAGGCTGCCAGGATGCCTTTCTCATGAAAGAGGCGTGGAAAATCCTCTGCCGAAGCTGCCGACAGAAGCATCGGTACACTCTTGTGGGTGGTATTGCTCTGCGTGGTTGCATCAGGGAAAGCCATGATACCCGGCGTTTTGGAAAGCAGCGGATTGGTATTCCGAGGATAGCCATAGAGACTGAAATTATGGGCTCGTGCCGTCTCTCCCACCACCATCACATACACTTCTGGAGCTTCCGCATCGTGCCCACTCCGGGCATCAAACCGGAAGTTACGGCTTGCCTCCTGGTAATTCTCGGACGCCGCATTGCGCTCGAAAGCCAGATAGAGATTGTAGCAGATATTGACGGGATAAAGCTGATTGCGCATCCGGTAACCATCCACCACTACATAACAGGCAAGGAGACAGAAGAGGCCGATGGATCCAGCCTCCATGACCCATTTGCAGATATGATGCTGGAAAGAGACGGATATCTGATGCTTCTTCCTGATATGGATGACAGCCAGGATGAGCAAGGGAAGATAAATCACAAAAACACCTACCACGGCAGGCAACAGATTGTCCAGCAGTTCCATCACTTCTCCCGGATTGGTGGTCACGAGATTCAGGAACATATCCACCGCTATCACTCCCGTTCCGAAGAGATAGAGCAATACCAGCTGAAAAGCGGCAAAAAAGACAAAGAGAAATGCCCACCATACCATCTTGCCCGGACATCTGGCTACAGAAAAGAACCACATATACAGTGCCAGAGGCAACAGCACATTGGTTGCGCCCGCCCAGAAAGAAAGTCTTTCGGTAAAGCACAGGGCGATATTGGGCAGCAGCAATGCCACCACCGCATACCAGTAAAGGAAGGTGCCCGAAGACACCTTATTATATATAGCATTACATATAGAATGATTCATAGACTACACCTTATTAAATATATATAGCATATCACGGAAATGCATCATAAGTATTTCGTGAAAAGACATCATTAAAATGCCTCGTTGATATTAAAGAGGAAGCCAGACTGTCCTGACTTTCCAAATCCATAATCCAATCGTACATTCACATTCTTCTTGAACTCCCAGCGATAGCCTACTCCTGCATTCGGCAGAATCTGTCTGCTTCGCAACGCAGAGAACTTAGGGAAAACGGTACCTGCTCCAGCCCAGACCACAATACCATTTCGCTTCCAGACATGCTGTCGCAACTCCACGGTAGCCTCCAGGGAATGCTTGTCGCGATAACGGCCCTCGTAGTAGCCGCGCATCGAACAGGTACCTCCCAGTTCAGCCATCATTCCCCAAGAAGGATTGCCGAAATTGAGATTGGCTCCGAAATCCTCGGCAAGAATCGTTCCCTTGCCCAGTCGCTGATAGGCATCAAAACGAAAGTGAGTCGTACTGAAGGCATAATCATTACCCATAAATTTTGGTCTGAACATCTGCTTCAGATTCAGATAGATTCCCCGGTGCGGGTTGGTGAGATTATCCCGGTTGTCATAAACCAGAGATACGCCCGCTCCTACATTCCAGATATGCTTATCCATCCCCTGCAGCAATTCCGGTCGCTCTATCTGCTTGCCTATCACATAGTCGTAAGCTGCCATAGGTCCCACATAGAAGTTATCGGCTACTCTGAACAGGAAGCTGGCTTCTGCCTGAGCCTGCCAACGCTTCATATCACTCTTGTTGTCATCGTTATCGCCCATCTCGTAACCGATTCCCCAGAAATCGGAAGGGAAGGAATAGAAATAGAGATGATAATCGATGCGATAACGACCGGCAGGAGCTATATGATTGCCCCGAACACCCAACATATAGAAGCCCACCGAACTGACATCACCGAAAAGCGATACATTGGAAGGTGGCAAGATGCTATCGTTAGGATCGGTGCGGTAAAGTCCTGCCGCCACTATTCCCAGACCAAACTTGGTATCGGAAGCATAGTGAGGACCTCCGATTACACTGAAGTCGAACCGCTTATGCTGCTTGTTCTTGTTGGCATCATTGAAGTAGTCAAGGAATCGTGTCATCCACGATTTCTTGACCTGATGGGCAGTATCCACCTTCTCAGAAGAGAGGGAATCTGAAGAAATTGGCTCCGAGGCATAGCTGCTCAATGCCATCAACGCAAAAAGTATGGTTAGAATATGCTTCATAAAGTCAATATTTTCCTGTTGATTCTATTTTCGTCATTTACTAATAAACCAGTGACACTTCATTAATATACCAGTGACACATTATCTATCCACAAGGTGTTGCCTGGTGTTCCGATATAGGCACCGCCATCCGAAGAAGAGAACTGGAGAATGAGATGAGTAGGCGTTTCATCGGCAGCAGCCCATCCCACTTCTCTTACGGGCACACTCTTACCCTTGCTGTTGCGGGCATAATCGGTAGAACGGAGTCCCATCGTTGCGGCATGATAGCCAGCCATTTGACGGATATCACCATAGTGGATAGTATAGGTTGCATCTTCCACCCATCCATTCGTACTCTTGCCGTATCTTACCACCATCGTACCCACTCGCTTGGCAGTGATGTTACCCTTGGCATCCTCGTGACGCTTCTGAAGATAGAGCACCACGATGGCATGGTCTCTTCCTGCCACTGTAGAGGCACCACTGAATCCATTCTGCTTGATTCGGTTGGCAACATTAGGAAGGTAGGTCTTGTAATCGAAACGCAGAGCCTTAGGACGTGCCGTAAACGGAATGCCCCAGTTGATGGCCTTCGGACCATCCTTGGTACTAGTAATCGGTTCACGAACATCTCCCAGGAAAAGGGAACCGGCTGCAAGTACCTTGATATTGATAAGTCCCAACACCTTTACCTTTTCTATATGAGTCTCCAGTTTGGCGCAATGCCCACTGCCGTGCCTGTCACGAAAAACCGAATTATTGGTCTTGTAAATGCCGGAAACATGCGCCAAGACATTGGATGAGCCCCAAGGAGACCCACCCTTATTGGTATAAGGAGTATTACCCTGGATAGTCATATTAGGTCCTACGGCATAAATGGTTTTCTGATTACCACCAATGATAGCCGACTCTTTGATATTTCTGATTACCCAGTAGTCCATATTTCCATATTTCAGAGGAACCACTTTTTTCTGTCCCTGCATAGGAAGACATGACAAAATAGCAAGCGCTAATGCAATGCCGAAAATTACCTGTTTTTTCATATCTATTGCTTTAATATTTCTAGATACTGCAAAGATAGAAAAATTTTTCGTACTTTCAGGTTTTCAGGGTACTAAAGAGAGAATTATTAAGAAATAATAATATATTTAGGGGATTTTAATCGAAGAAAAACAAAAAAGCCCTGCAAGAGCAAAAGCTTGGGATAGTTAAAGCTTTTGCCCTTACAGGACGTCTATTAACGGTTAGAATACATGTTGTCGTAGTACTTCTGGTAATCGCCAGAGGTTACATTGTCCATCCATTCCTGATTATCGAGATACCATTTTACGGTC
>JAIINY010000180.1:0-6237 GCA_022741625.1 Prevotella sp.
GTAAACGTAGGTTTGTGGCACGGCGGTATGACTCCTGTGGATAGCATCCAGCCTTGGATTGACGAGTGCATGAATGCCCTGGAGTATGCTAATGGTCCTGTTACCTCCAAGTATGGTGCGCTGCGTGCCAAGAACGGTCATCCGGAACCATACAACATCGAGTATCTGGAGATTGGTAATGAGAACAACCAGCCAGACCCTGCCGCACAGAGCGACCACTACTACGAGCGCTTCAAGAAGTTCAAGGATGCCATTCTGGCGAAATATCCTAAGATGCACCTCATCGGCAACGTGGTAGCCTGGGGCGATGACAACCCTAAGTGGGAAAGCAACGAAAGCGTAGAGCTGCTTGATGAGCACTACTACAGAAACCCAGCCTGGTTTGCAGAGAACTTCAACAAGTATGATAACTACGACCGCAAGGGCAGCGAGATTTATGTAGGTGAATATGCCGTAACCCAGGGCTTCGGCAATATGGGTTCGCTCGATGCAGCACTCGGTGAGGCTGTCTATATGATGGGCATCGAGAACAACTCTGATATTGTGACCATGGCATCCTACGCTCCTATCTTCGCCAACCTCAACAACCGTATGTGGGCACCGGATATGATTCAATATACATCTGATAAGGTATTCGGAACCCCATCCTACTACGTTCAGAACGTGATGGCGAACAACATCGGTACCCGTGTATTGAAGGTGAACCAGGAGAATCCATACAAGTATGACCAGACTCAGGTGAAGCCAGCTATCTGCCGTGTAGGTATGGGAACATGGGGCACTCAGGTTTCTTTCGAGGACAAGGGATACAGCGATGAGAACGGAAAGGCGCTTCCGATGACCTTGCAGGAGTTGCCTACCGATATCCGTGGACAGTGGAAGACTGAGGGTAGCCTCATCAAGCAGACCAGCAACGAAGAGAGCTGCATCCGTCTGAACCCAGGCGAGATTACCAGCAATGGCTATATATATAAGGTACGCGCGAAAAAGGATGCTGGAAACGAAGGTTTCCTCATCATCTTCAACTACGTGGATAAGAACAACTACTGCTGGTTGAACCTTGGTGGCTGGAACAACACCCAGCACGGTGTGGAGTCTATCGTGAATGGTGCCAAGAGTCAGGTGGCTACCTGCCCAGGCAAGATTGAAACCGGCAAGTGGTACGATATCGAGCTGAAGGTGGTAGGCGACAGCATCTTCGCCAAGTTGGATGGCAAGGAGGTATTCGCTACCAAGTTGAAGGCGAACACCCTTCCTGGCATCTTCTCTACAGCCACACTCGATGAGAAGACTGGCGAGGTAATCCTGAAGATTGCCAACACCAGCACCGAGCATACCACAGCGAAGATCAATCTTCAGGGCAAGGAGATTAAGGCTGGCAAACTCATCCGCCTTTCTGCCAAGAACGGTCTGGAAGAGAACACCATCGATAATCCTACCAATATCTATCCTGTAGAAAACTACGTAACTACAGAGAAGAATGGTGCTACGGTAGAGATTCCAGCCAGCTCGCTGAACATCATCAGATTGAAGTAGAAAGATTGAAATAAGAAACAAGATAAAAACAAGAAACAAGCTACATCCAGGGCATCAGCCCTGGATATACCCAATATATTGATACATTTTTTGAATAGTTGATAGAAAAGTTAGTTAGAAAATGGAAGGCGGCAATCTGCGTGATGCAGGTTGCCGCCAATTGTTTTATGATTACCTATTGTCTCAAAACTTATTTACTGTCAACTTTACTGTCAGCAAATAAGTTTTGCACATAATATTTGGTAGTTGAATATAAAAGTTGTATATTTGCACAATATTAAACAAAACAACAGATGAAAAGAAAACAGTTCGTCATATCAACAATTATCTCATTACTTCTTGCTCTTTTTGCAGGATGTAAACAGAGTTTTTCTCCTGCGCTCCAAAAAGCAGACCAAGTGCTTTCTACAGATACAGAGAAAGGAAGCCAAATGCTTGACAGTATCTGCCAAGCAGAGCCGAACATGTCGATAGCCAACCAAAAGTATTGTCAGCTTTTGAAATTAAAGGCTAGCGACAAGGACTATCAACCCATCACGAATAAGAAACTCCTCATCGACTCATTAGTTTCATATTTTGAGCATGCAGGTGAAGATAATCTGCTTGCCGAAGCATACTTCTATGCAGGAAGAGTCTATTACGAAATTGGCGACAAACCCGAAGCACTCAAGTTTTATCAGAAAGCGAGCGAGAAGGTTGCCAAGGACAACTATGCCCTACAAGGAGATATCTATTGCCAAATGGCAAACATATATAGCTTTACAGAATTGAACCAAGAAGCATTAGAAGCATTGAAACATGCTTACAGAGCCGACTCTTTGAGTGGAAACACTAGAAATATGCTCTTTGACCTAAGGGATATGGGAGAGAACTATTATGTTAGTAAAAACTATAAGTGTTCTGAGGCATTATTTACTAAAGGATTACAGATTGCGGAAAGACAAAAAGACACCTTTATGCAAGGCAACTTTCATCATGAGTTAGCAAACATCTTTGAAAGTAAAGGTCAATTGGAGAAAGCTATATTTCATATTAATCAATATATGAGTCACTTACAAGATTACCCCGACAAAAGTGGAATGCTAGTAACAGCACTAGAAGCTTTCACCTCTAAAGGAGACAAAGCGGCTATTGAGAAATGCCAGCAACTCATGCTCAAAGAGGGGAATATTTTTAGTAAACAAGATGCTATTGAAAATATATTGAGAACTTCAGCCTATGCTCTGAAAGACTCCATTTTCATGTCACAGTTTAACTTGTATATCCAATATACCGATTCCGTTATCAAAGAAAGCCATACTGACGGCATCAAGAAAGCAGAGCAATCATACTACTATAAACTAAAAGAAGAAGAAAACAAATATTTACAGACAAGCAATATGACAAAATCTATTGGGTTTATCATCGCCATATTGTCTCTCATTTTCTGCTACATTTATTTTCATCTAAAAATAAGAACCATCAAACAGAACAAAAAAATATTAGAATTAAAATTGGATAAATACAAGTTGCTTAAAGAGAAAAATGAGTATAAGCCCTTGGATAAGCTCGCTAAAGAAGAGCAGCAGATCAAAGAGTCGCACATATACAAGCGACTCATGACTGCCATAGAAGAGCAAACTTTTCGTTTAGTAGAAGAAGACTGGAAAGAAATCCAGAATCTCATCAACCAATCATACGAGAACTTCGACTCCAACCTGCGGGGATTTCTTGATGTCACTCCCCAAGAGTATAGAATATGCCTTCTCCTCAAAATGGGTGTTTCCCCTACAAACATAGCGCATTTTGTGAATTTAACTAAGGAAGCCATTACTGCCTCTAGAAGAAGAATGTACACCAAAGCATTCAGCAAAAAAGGCAAGCCAGCCGATTGGGACAAAATCATAAATTCGCTATAACATATTGAAGTACAAGAGAATAGCAGTTACGTACACAAATGTACATAACTGCTATTTGTTATTTGTACACACATTGTACACTCCTTTTTTGAGTTTTTTCTACACTTTTCACTACTTTTGCATCCGAATTTTTTAAACGATAAAAGACAATGAAAAAAATTATTCTCACAGTATTCCTATGTTTAGCAACTATAGGAAATATGCAAGCCAAAAGAACGCGCATCCCAATGCGAGTTCGCACGATTCTTTACGAGCAGAAGAAAAAAGGAGAGATTCGCCACGCCCCAGTCTCCAGAAGCAACATACCTTTAGTAGAGATAGATGACAACGATATCTTCATCAGCTCTATTCAAGTTAGTTATAGTGTTTCGTTAATACTTTACAATAATCAAGGCAATATCATATATGAATGCATGAGCAATAGCTCATCCTCATGCCTAAAAATAGATATTCCATCCGAAATCATAGAAGAAGCTTTTTCTGTTCAGATTACATCAAATGGTACGGATTATATAGGTGAAATATACTAACAAGATTGTTCAATATAAATTTTAAATAATTATGAGTAAGAATATGAACTATAACATGAAGAAAAAGATAAATAGTATAACCAAACTATTGTTGGCAATATTGCTATTGCCAACAATAGCTGCTTGCAGCAATGATAATGGCGGTGATGATGCCTCTGTCATTAGTCCTTTTAAAATAATCGTGAAATTTGAATCTCCTATCGGTACAAACATTCTCGATTCTCTGAATATTGCAGAACAGGAAGTGAGCGGACATTCTATCGATGATTTAACATTCGAATGGACCAATAAGAACAATGATTTACGAGAATCATGGAGTCAGCCATCTCTAAGTTTTGGAATAACAAAAAACAGGTTCGCCAGTTTAAATCCAAGTTTTCCATACGAGAATAAAGCTGAAAGAGTATTTAGTGCTCAATTTACCGACATATCTATCTGGGATACTCCCAACAACAAGTACCCACAAAGAGACGAAGAATATACAGTTACTTTAAAAAGTAAAAAAATCTTCGGAAACAATATTCATCACACTCTGAAATTTTATGTTCATATCAAAGGCAAAGCCATATATGACACTTATAAATGTGAAGTGGATGGAAAGGAACAACCTGTAATTAGTATTTTTTACGACTCAAAAAATCCCCCTAAGGACAAGGCTCTAGAAGGTATTTATTTGATTGTGAAAAACTAATGAGACAACATTAATTTCTTATACTTGCCTTGACCCTCTATAACTGGGGTATCTCGTTGCAAGCTGCACAGAAACAGGTTAAGCAATGGTCTGAAGACAAGAACAAATGAGAAGGCGGCAACCTGCGTGATGCAGATTGCCGCCAATTGTTTTATGATTTTATGATTATCCTTTATCCGAAAGCATAATTGATGAGCAGGAAGATGCTCAGGATATAGAGCGTAAGATTCAGATCCTTGAACTTACCCACCATCATCTTGATGAGCACATAACTCAGGATGCCGAGGCAGATGCCATCGGCGATGCTGTAGCAGAGCACCATCGTAATCATCGTGATGAAGGCAGGGAATGACTCAGAAATATCCTCCAACTCAATCTTCTTGAACGAATCAATCATCAATACACCCACCATTACCAGGGCACCACTGGTGGCTGCACTCGGAATCAGCAGGAAGATAGGAGCCAGGAAGATGCTCAGGATAAACATCAAACCCACAAAGAAAGATGTCAAGCCCGACTTACCGCCCTCGGCAACTCCCGAAGCACTCTCCACATAAGTGGTAATGGTAGAGATGCTGTGAGGGGTACAGGCATCCAGTTGTCAGAGAACTGGGTTACGCCCATCGGAATACCTATCAAGGTAGAGATGATGATGGCGATAAACAAAGAGCCCTTCACTCTTCTCGCCATCAGACAGCCACAGATCAGGATGCTGATGAGACCCAGGATGCTGACTGGCGTAAACTTGCCGAGCTGCACGAAAGTATCAGCATTGGCAGTAATGATGCCCGCATTCTTCAAACCGATAAAGGCGATAAACATACCGATACCTGCCGAAATGGCGAATCGGAGGTTTTTCGGAATACACTCCAATATCTTGTCACGGATATTGAGGAAGGTGATGGCAAGGAAGATGATTCCCTCTACGAGCAATACTGCCAAAGCCTGCTGCCAGGTCAATCCCATTGCCTGACAAAGGGTGAAGGCGAAGAAGGCGTTCAGTCCCATGCTGGGAGCCTGGGCAAAAGGCAGTTTTGCCATGAAAGCCAGCAGGAAGGTGGCAATGGCAGAAGCGATGGCTGTGGCAGTAAAGAGAGCCCCCTTGTCCATGCCTGTGGTGGCAAGGATGGTAGGGTTCACTGCCAAGATGTAACACATGGTCAAGAAGGTAGTCATACCAGCTATCAATTCCGTCTTGACCGTAGTAGTCTTCGGGTCGAAGCCCAATAATGCTTTTAATTTATTCATTTCTTATAGTACGATTGATTTTCTCTTTTTTTCTCTATTTTCTCTTCCCCATTTCCACAACCCAATCATATACCGGTCGTATCTTGATGTCAAGACCTTTTTCGGTAACTTGGTTGTACTCATGGTCGGTGAGCAGCAGCAGGTCGGTGCATTGCGTCTTGCGATGAGCCAGAAGTAATCCTTCAATCTCCCGTTTGCGAGTCTTAGGCGAAGAGATGTCATACGATACCTGAATGGCTTGTTTCACCTGATTGTTTTTGCAAACCACGAAATCGCATTCTCCCGAGCGGTCGCTCAGGTAATAGATATCATACCCCTGCGGCTTATAAGTTCT
>JAIINY010000181.1:0-6220 GCA_022741625.1 Prevotella sp.
GGGTATCGGGGGTTTGAATCCCTCATCTTCCGCGAAACTTTTCTCCATACAAAAAAATCCGCAGAGAGCATAACTTAGCTCCTGCGGATTTATTTTTTATGATTATTTGTTTTCTTTTCGGATGGCTTTCTTGCTCCCGCTTTTCTTCTTCACCTCTTTCTTTTTCTTCTTGATTCCGAAGAGGTCGCGCCAGCCGTTGAAATCCTTTTTCATGATCAGACCGAGACCTTGCGTGTTGAGGCTGTTTCTGGTGAAATAGCGGTCGTTGGTCTGGTTATACATGCGCACGGCGAGATTGCCATTCGGGAAGATGAGATAACGGAGATCGAAGTCGCCGATGAAACTCTGCGTTGCATTCGCGTTGTCGCGATAGCCAAACTGACCATTGAACAGCAGGCGATTGTTGAGCAGCCTTCCGCTCAGGATTCCTTCGTACTCTGCATTGTTGAAGCCTTCATCGCCCGTAGAGATGTTGGCACCGAAATTCCAGTTGTTGCTCTTTACCACATTCGATAATACGGTGTTGAGCTGCTGCGAAATCGTACCGCTCAGGAAACTCTGCATCGCCAGTGATGTCTGACTCTGCTGGTCGGCATCCCCACTGTTCTGGTTGTTCTTGGTCTGCGCATAGAATCGTCCGATGGCGAGCAGATAGAGTACCTGCTGGTTCATCTCTTCCTGCGAATTGATGACTGAGTAGATCATCTGCTTGGCATCCGTGTTCACCGTAGGCAGGTCCATTGCGAAATCTACGCTCGGCGATTGAGGAGTGCCCGTGATGTTCATCAGGCAATCTACTCGGATGTTGTTGCTGCTGAACGAACGGCCGATGCTCAGGTCGCTCAGCGGAACACCGTTCACCGTATATTTCGCCTGCAGATTCAGTGGCGCATTGTATGGATTACCACCGAAGGCGATGGTTCCGCCCGGCATGAACTCGAAGTCTTTCTTGATTACATTCTGTATCGTGAGCTTATACACTCCGTGGTCCACCACATAGTTGCCGAACATGTCGAAGGATCCCTTGTTAAACCAGTTGGCTCTTAGTACGCCATTACCGTTCAGCGTGATGTAGTCGCCGCTCTGAGGGTCCATCATCAGCTTCAGCGTCAGGTTAGGAGTGGCATTCACCAGGAAGTTGATGCGCATGTCTGACGAGAAGTCGATGTCGTCGTCTGTATCTTTCTGCTGCAGCTTCAGACTGTCGTCGGTCAGCTCCGGAGCGATGTCGTGCCAGTGGATGAAACTCTTGTCGCTGATGGCATCGGGGCTCGCCACGTTATATACGAAGATGCTGCCAGGTCCCGGTTCTGCATCGATGTCAATGATGGTTTCGCCGCTCTTGCCGTGGATGCCCACCTCGCCAGTGGCATAGACGGTACCGTAGAAGGTGTTGTCGCCAAACTCATGGGTGTCGTAGCCCAGGAAGTTGTGCGCCTTCAGGGTGATGTCGTAGCTCAGTCGGGTGAGGTGCTTGTGATGGATACCGCCGCTTACGAGTGCCATGTTGTGGTTGCGGTCGAAGATGGTGTCATTGTTCAGCAGGATGTCATCCGGAATGGCGTGGGCATGCAGGTTCTTGAAACTGTACTCGGTGCCCAGCTGCTTCATGTGCATCTTGCCGGTGGCGTAGAGGTCGCCCACCAGGTTGATGTCGCTCAGGTCGCCCACCAGATTCACCTTTCCTTTCGCCCTTGCCTGGATGTCGTCCATGAAACTGCCGCAGAAGCTCTCCATGAATTTCATATTCGTGCCCTGCGCCTCGATGCTCAGGTCTATGTAGTTTCGCTTCGGCGATACATATCCGTCTATGAGCGTCTGGTGCTCCTCGCCCTCGTCTGCCACGGCGTTGATGTCTATCTGGCTCAGTTCCTTGTTGAAGCTTACGTTGGCATGAAGTATTCCCATCGGACCGTGTTCGAACTCGAAGTCCTTGATGTCGAGCTTGGCGTAGGCGTCAGGGTCATTGAAGATGCTCTTCACAATCGCCTTGCCTGAAGCCTTACCTGCGAAATCCACCGAGTGGAAGTTTACGAGGTTCAGGATATACTCCACATCCACATCCTTCAGCTGCGCCACGATGGAGTCTTCCTTGTTCGGGGTGGCGAGTCCGTTCACCGCCACATGCTGGTCGCCGTGGCTTACCTCGAAGTTTTCTATCTCCAGGTGGTTCTTGCTGTAGGTGATGTCAGCCGGATGCACCTCCCAAGGCTTTTCAGCGATATGGATTACCGATGGCTTGATATCTACGTGGGCGGTAGATACGTTGTCCGTATTCTTGTAGAACTGCGCCTCGGCATTCAGCGCCCCGTGGATAGGCAGGCTCTTGGAGTGGTTGTTGTAACCCAGCGATGCCATCAGGGTGTTGTCGGCTGCCGATGCCTTCACGTGCAGGGTAGGGCTTATGCTGCCCGCCGCTCCCGTCTTGATGCGCGCATCCACCTTCAGCGTGTCGCCCTCGGTGTTCATCTGCAGGGCTCCGCCGCTGTAGTCGCTGCCGTTGTAGCTGAAGGCTGGCAACTGTGCCGTGAGGTTTACCGAGCGGTCTAGGTCGGAGATGTTTCCGTCTATCACCACTGGCTGCTGGATGTCGAGCGGCACGCCCAGCATTCTCTGCAGTATTTCGGTAGAGGCAATTTCTGCCTCTATGCTGAAGTTGTTCCTTGTCTTGTCGCTGGTCTTGCCGATGCCAGGTAGGGTAGGCAGCTTGCTTGCCAGCATATTAGTCATAGTCTGAACCAGGGTGCCGTAGTCGTACTGTCCCTTCACGTGGATATTGGCGAATGGCGCTTCCAGGTCCAGATAGCTGTCTGCTCCTTCGTTCTTGGCACTCACCCTGATGCCGTTCAGGGTGTAGGTGTTGTCTGCCATCTTCACGCCCAGTACGGTAGGTTGCAGATGCGCCAGGTTGAGCTGGGCTTCATACTGCTTCTTCGGGATGGAGTACTTGCCCGCCACCTGCAGGGTGATATTCGGATCGGCGATGGAAGCGAGTCCGTCAATGAGTCCCTTGTTGTAGCTGCCGTCCAGCCTGATGTTGCAGAATCGGTAGTTGTTGAAGTCGAACAGCGGAATCTCGCCCTTTGCCACAAGATGTTCCTTGGTACCCTGTGCGGTGATGTGTGCGGCGATGATACCCAGCTTGGCGTTGTCGAGAATCTTGCCCAGGTTGATGCCCTTGGTATCCACCTTGGCGTAGAGCTGCTTGCCGTTCTGGTGGGCGTCTATCTCCACGTTTCCTGCGTCGGTGCGCAGTACGCCCTTGGTTCCTATCTGGCTCTTGCCTTTTCCACTGGCTACACCTTTATAATATATGTTGCCCAGTCGGAGCACCTCTTTCGGAATCTTCACTTTGCTGCCCAGGTTGGCGGCTATCTGCTCCATGCCCTCGTCAGAAACCTTCAGGGTCTCTATGTTGGCGAGCCAGTGCAGCTTTCGGTTCCAGTCGCTTGCCTTGGCGTTCGCCTTGAGCAGGATGCTTCCGCTCTGGGTCTTGAAGTGGAGCTGGTGGATGCGTGCCGATGTACTGGTGCCCGAGAAGTGGGTGTCGATGTAGAGGGCATCGTTCCATTTTCTGAGGATAGGAGCGAAACAAGCCACATCCGACAGGGTGATGAGCGATGGCTTGATGCCGCCCTCAAACTGCAGCGTTTCGCTGATGAGCTTTCCCTTCTCGTCGGTGCGGTAGGTGGCGATGAGGTCTTCCAGCTGAAGATGGCTCTTCGGGAGTTCCAATTGGAAGTCGCTCAGGTGCGCCTGATGCTTGTCTGCATTCACCTTGAATCGTAGATTCTTTACTTGAAGTCCTGATTTATCGGTGAAGGATATCTTCTTGATGTATAGATGAATAGCATTGTCTGTGAGATGATGCAAGGCGATGTGGGCCGAGAGATTGCTGATGCCGATGTGTTGAGGCGAGAATACTCCTGCAGCCGATGCAATGTCGCGCTGGTTGTAGGCGATGGATCCGTGGCGGATGATGACGCTTCCGATGCGCAGGTCGAGTGGCTTGTGCTGGGTGGTATCCTTCGAGGCGAGCGAATCGAGCATGAACTGGATGTTCATGTCGCTCTTGGCATTCTGCCTATAGATGTTGGCTCTCAGACCGAAGAGCTGTGCCGATGAAACCGAGATTTTTCCGTCTTTCAGCGGCAGCAGGTCCACCTTTGCCGAGAGTCGTGAAGCATAGAGCATGCTGTCGCCCTTCTGGTCGAGCATCTTTACATCGTTGATGATGATTCGGTTGAAGAAACCCAGGTTGATCTTTCCCACGCTCACTTCAGTTCCGAATTTCTGGGCGAGGGCAGTGGCTACGGTAGAGCCGAGGAAGGTCTGTACTGGTGGCAGATGCAACAGTACGATGAGTATCACATAAAGGGCGAAGATAGTCCAGATGATACAGCTGATGATATGTTTAAATCGTTTCAGAGTCTTATGAATATTTAATGTTAATTTGCAATGGGCATTTGCCGTTAATTTGCAATCTGTGTTTGTCAAAACAGGCTTGCAATCTGAATAAGTCTTGAATTTTAGCCACAAAAGTACTTCTTTTTTGTTACATTATCAAATAATTTAGTGTTTTTTCTTCCTCGTCTTACTTTTTTTTGCTATTTTTGCAGCATAATTTGAATGTTTTCACAAAAATATCACGGAAAATCAGTTTTAAAATATAATTTTTTTAATGTAGTTATGGCAAATGTAATTAAGTTACGTAAAGGCTTGGACATTAACCTTACGGGTAAGGCTTCCAAGGATGTAGCCATCCCTGTGGTACAGGCTAGCGAGTATGCACTCGTACCTGCAGCCTTCGTGGGTGTTACTCCTAAGGTAGTTGTACGCGAGGGCGACCATGTCAATGCCGGAGATGCCTTGTTTGTGAACAAGGCTTGCCCAGAGGTGAAGTTTGCCTCACCAGTGAGCGGTCAGGTTACCGCCATTGAGCGAGGGGAGCGTCGCAAGGTGCTTTGCATCAAGGTGAAGGCAGACGCTGAGCAGACCTCTACGGATTTTGGTAAGAAAAACGTTGAGTCATTGGATGGTGCCGCCGTGAAGCAGGCGTTGCTCGAGGCTGGATTGTTCGGTTACATCAACCAGTTGCCTTACGCTGTATCCACCACACCGGATACCACTCCTAAGGCAATTTTCGTTTCTGCCCTCCGCGACATGCCGCTCGCTGCTGATTTCGAGGTAGAACTCGCTGGCAATGAGGAAGCTTTCCAGGCAGGTTTGACAGCCTTGAGCAAGATTGCGAAAACTTATCTTGGCGTTGGAGTTGAGCAGCACTGCAATGCGCTCGGCGAGGCTAAGAACGTGGAAATCAATGTTTTCGATGGTCCTTGTCCTGCTGGTAATGTAGGTGTACAGGTGAACAACATCGACCCTGTAAACAAGGGCGAGGTGGTTTGGACTGTAGATCCTGCATCGGTAATCTTCTTCGGTCGCCTCTTCCTTACAGGTAAGGTTGATCTCCACAAGAAGGTGGCTGTAGCTGGTAGCGAGATGAAGCAGACCGGTTACGCTAACGTGTTGGTAGGTACACCATTCTCTGCTTTCGTTGAAGCACAGCTGAAGGCTACCGCACACGTGCGCCTGATCAATGGCAATCCATTGACCGGTACCAAGACCACCATGGCAGATTACGTAGGTGGACACACCTCAGAGATCACAGCCATCCCAGAGGGTGACGACTGCGACGAGATGCTGGGCTGGATTCTTCCACGCACCAACCAGTTCTCTACCTCGCGTTCCTATCTCTCCTGGCTCTTCGGCAAGAAGAAGGAGTACAATCTCGATGCCCGCATCAAGGGTGGCGAGCGCCACATGATCATGAGCGGCGAGTACGACCAGGTTCTCCCTATGGACATCTTCGGTGAGTATCTCATCAAGGCAATCATCGCAGGCGATATCGACAAGCAGGAGCAGCTCGGTATCTATGAGGTTAGTCCTGAGGACTTTGCGGTAGCTGAGTTCGTGGATAGCTCTAAGCTCGAATTGCAGAAGATTGTACGTGAGGGCTTGAACACCCTGCGCAAGGAGAATGCTTAGTTTTTAGTACTGTTAATTATTAAAATAATGAGTGCATTAAGAAATTATCTCAATAAGATAAAGCCTAACTTCCAAGAGGGAGGTAAGCTGCATGCCTTCGAGAGCGTGTTTGACGGTTTTGAGAGCTTCCTGTACGTGCCAAATACGACAGCGAAGAGCGGAGCCAGCATCCACG
>JAIINY010000182.1:0-6153 GCA_022741625.1 Prevotella sp.
AGCAAACAATAAATCGGGGGAAAATGCGTTATTGAATATAAAACTTAAATGTATGAAAGAATCAATATTCGTTACCTTGCAGAAATGCACGGTGTTTGAGGGGTTTACTCCAGAGGAAATCAGAGAGGCACTGTCGATGGTAAGCTACCGGATGGTGGAGCTTGCTGCCAGGGAAACCTATGTGCTGGCAGGAATGCCCTGCAGATATGCCGACATCATTGTCGAGGGGGAGATGATAGCCCGCATGTCGGGATTGTCGGGCAAGCAGGCTCAGATAGATAGGCTGGGAGAATCGATGCTGATTGCCCCTGCCTATATATTCGCACATCATAACGAGATGCCCGTAAGCGTGGAGACAAGCAGGAAGACTACCCTCCTGCGCATGAGGCCTTCTGAACTGAAACTGCTGATAGATACTGATGAGCGCATACGCTGGAACTTCATCCAGCACCTGTCAAGGATAGATATCTTCCTTTCGCAGAAAATGCGCATGCTCTCCCTTTTCTCCGTCAAGGAGAAGGTGGCGCAATACCTCATCAAGATGGCCACCGAACAGCAGAGCAGAACCATCCGGCTGGATGTCAGCCGACAGGAAATGGCGGATATCTTCGGCATCCAGAAGTTCTCGCTCCTCCGCTGCCTCTCCGAATTCGAGGAGAAGGGTGCCATCAGGATTGAGGGCAAGACCATCACCATACTCAACTCGGATGAAATGAAATAAGAGCAGAAATGAGAAGAAAGAAGATATATCCAGCGCAATTGAAATCTCCCTATAAGCACAGTTTTTTCTGGCTTATAGGGAGATTTTTGGCTAAAATAGCCTGTAAACTGCTGTAATGATAAATAATTTTCACTATTCAGCCTTTAGCCAGGCTCTCCCAGGAAATGGTAAATCAATTGCACCATTTTGGGAGAAAAGTATTGACACCGCTGATGATAGCCCAACTGGCGGATGCCCTCCCACAGGGGTGGACAGCGCTTGATCCATGACATCAGGTGTCGGCGAGCCGTAATCTTGTCGCCCGCCATCGGGAAATACTGCAAGGCGAGATCTGCCTTGCCCATCATCATATAATTATTGTGATTGGCATCTTGCATAAGCTAGTCATTTTTGAGGTTAGACGGCACAGGAGGAAAAGGCTTGGCCACGGGAACAGGATCCGGAGAGGATGCTCCGGAAGATTTCACAGGCAGACTGCCTCTATCCTTGAAGAAACCACGGAGGGCACTCACGATATATGCTGCCTTCTTCATAGGCTGATGCAGACGGATGCGCTCGGCAACATATTTTTCCTTGCGCTCAAACCACACCACAAAGTCACCCAACATCCCCAGAAAGAGATGACTGCTCAGCTCCTTCGCTGTAGCCTCGCTAACATCATAACGATTCATCAACTTGATTTTCAACTGGATACGTTGAGAGCACAATTCTTCAGGTATCTTATCTTCCTGTACTTCATCCTCACGGCAGTGGACCGTAAAAACCAGGTAGGTAGGCCATCCCACGCAGCGCTGCTCAGCTCTCAGGGCATCCTCCTCGGAATAATAGGTAGATAGCGTGAGATACTGATCCACCATGCCACAGTCGTAGAGTCGCTTCTGGTCGTCGAGTGCCGGCTGGAGGCTCTTCGACATCAGATCGCTGAAGTATTTGTAATAATTCTCCTTGCCGTGCATCAGCGCTACAAACTTCTTGGGATCTATCTTGGTATATCCCTTCAACGCCCAGCAGAGGGTAATGATGTAGAGCTTGATGGATGACGCACTGCAGCAGTGATTCACCACATCCAGATGCACATGGGCTACCCCCTTGTCGAAACTGTAGAAGTAGTCCAGCAGATCGTTGGAGAAACGGAACTCCACCGCCAGATGACCTCCCATCCTGATGAATTCACAAGAGAAAAGTCTTGGAAATTCAGCGTAATAGGTCACCTGGTTCACATCACACTTGTAGGGGATGGCTATCGGCTTGCGCTTCGCCATATCCACTATCGCATTCTTAACCTGACTATAGCGGCTGGTGTGGGCGCATAGATCCGCCAGGCGGATGACGACTACTGTGTAGCCGTCAGCCATCTGTCTGGCAGTTAAACGCTTACGAATAGACTTATTAGGCATTCGACCATCTACCACGTAGTCGTTAATCACTTTCTGAGCATGACCAATAATGGCCAAAACTACCTTGAGCTGCACAACGGAATAATTGTTTCGCGACAGTCCTTGAACTCCCAGCAGGGAGATTACATTGTTCATAGGTTTTGTCATTTCTTTTCCTTGTTAGCTGTCTGCCTTTTTAAGGTAGGCAAATTCATATTTTTAAAAGAAATCGACACAGAAGGATGGGTGAAGATAACAATCAGAGCACCTACTTATATACTCCTTACGGGAGTTTTGCACTCATTTGTCGGTGTCCGGCTGGTATATACTATCTTACCATCCATTCCGTGCCGATTATTCTTTTTTCAAAACAATCGGACACAGAATGCCCCGGTAAGGATCCTATACCAAACCCATAAGAGATAGGAAAAGATTGAGTGCACCTATTCTCTCAGGGCGATTGCAAAACCCTCACTTGTATCAGCCTCATGACACTACTGCTTTTTGCCATAGCTTTTGATGCCATTTCAGCTAACCGATTGCAAAAGTAACACCTTTTTTCGAAATAACCAAAAAAAAACAAAGAAAAAATACATTTTCCATCAAAATTTCTAAAAAAAAAGATTTTTCACGCGCGTTTACGTATAGTATAAAAAGTATAATAAAGTATATATATTACTATATATGGTATAGTATAAAGGGCATTTTCTTAAACCTATCTATCTAATTATCAAACACTTAGCATTCCACCTCTCGCTGAGAGTGTAGCTTCAGCCACCCCCATTAGCCGAGATGGTAGCTGTTTCTCGCCGAGATAGTAGCATAAAAATCACCCACTCCCCGAGAGTGTAGCAACACCAGGAAAGATGGTTTCAGATATCGGCATATAGGGTGCTTGCAGGAGGCATATTGGGCCTCAGCCTACACTCAACATGGCATGAGAGTGCATCATATATGACGCAGGCAAGTATCATATATGACGCTGGCGAGTATCATATATGACGTAAACGATCATCATATATGACGCAAGCAATCATCATATATGACAAAGGCGAAAGAGTACCATCTTGAACCAAAGTGAACCAAAAAGGACGAAAGTGAACCATCTTGAACCAAAGTGTGCAAATCGCCCCTGCCAGATGTCGTATCTTTGCAAATGTAATCGGGAAGAGTCCGATACACAACAAGAGTTATTCATCTTTTAAGTTTTTAGTAGTATGTCAGTAAGTTTTAGTTTAGCAAAGCATTTGGCAAAGCCGGGTGACAAGACCTCGGACAGCAAGTATTACGCTTGCACACAGATCAACGATTCTATCTCGCTCAAGATGTTTGCAGGATTGATCGAGAAGCAGACCACCGTATCCCGTGCTGACTGCACCGCAGTATTGGTGAGCGCAGTAGATAACCTCGTAACAGAGCTTCAGCGTGGCAATCAGGTGGAGTTTGGCGAGCTGGGCAAGTTCCGACTCCAGCTTACAAGTACAGGAGTAGATAATCCTGCCGACTTCCGCAGCGACGTCAACATCACCGGAGCAAACATCCAGTATATCCCTGGAGAGGGAGTGAAGAACAAGTTCAGCGAGCTGGATTACAAGCAGGTGGCATCCAGAGCTCTGCAGATTGCAGCCATGAAGGCTGAGAAGGCGGGCGCCAAGACGCTCAACATCGAGGAGGCAAAGAAGTACAAGAAGGACGAGGCGGCTGGCGACGGCACAGACGAGACCGGCAAGCCAGGAAGCACCACCGGAGGCGGCACATCGCAGGGCACTGGCGGAACTGGTGAGAACAGTGGCGGCACATCGCAGGGCACTGGCAGCACAGGTGAGAATACCGGCAATACCGGCGAGGGTTCCGGCAACGGCGATAATGTAGATTTCTAAAACATTAATTATTAACAGATTAGGTATATGAGTATCAAGAACAAGCAGACATGGAATGAGATCATCAAATTTGTGGTGACAGTATTAACAGCCCTTCTGGGCGCTATGGGAGTTTCTTCCTGCTCTTTTTAGGGCATACCGTCTCCTGGGTTTAACAATGGATTATCTGGTTTAATGGATAGACTATGAGAAAGATTGATATGATTGTGGTGCATTGCAGCGGTAGCCGCTGCAATCACCCTTACACAGTAGAGCAGCTGCGCCACGACCATGTGGAAGTGAACGGCTGGTTTGATATCGGCTATCATTATTATATTACGCGCGAGGGCAAGGTACATGAGTGCCGTCCGGTAGAGCGGATGGGTGCGCATGCCCGTGGAGCCAACGCCAACTCCATCGGCATCTGCTATGAGGGCGGACTGGATGCCAATGGCTGCATAGCCGACACCCGAACGGCAGCCCAGAAGGATGCGATGTTCTGGCTGATCATCAACCTCCACCACCGTTTTCCTGACATCAAGGTGATACTGGGTCATCGTGACCTGCCTGGCGTGCAGAAGGCATGCCCCTGCTTCGATGCCACCAAGCTGCAGCCGCTGCTGGAGGTATAGGAATGGGAACAGAAAGAATCATCCCCCAACCTGCAAACTGCGGGCTGGGGGATTTCGTTACTACAGCTACATTAACCTAACCTATACTCTAATCTGTCAGATTATCTGTCAATCTCCGCACGGATGAAGGTGCCGTTCTGACTGTAATATAGGTCGAAGCCCGGAATATCCACTTCGTATCCCCCTATCTCCTTCTCTATCTTGTAAGGCTGGGCTGACGGATAACGCTTCTCGATATCCAGCAGAATCACAGTAGGAACAATACCCTTGGGCAGAACAGAGAACTTGCAGTCCACGCTCTTCCAATCTCCCTTGTCGCTGAAATCTATTTTGGTTCCGTCGCTCAACAGCACCTCATATTCCCACTTTCCGTGGTCCTTCTCCTTCTCTACACGGGAGTAGGTGGCAGTAGGGATCATGTTGTCTTGAATTTTAAAATTTGAGTAACTACTATATTTATATGATTATTTTATTATCATTTACATCTCCTTTTCAAGGAACAAAACGGTATTCGCCTATACCATTCATTTGACGCTACAAATATAGTGAAAAATTTCCAAACTACAAAATATCCAACGCATTATTAACAGTGTTTTAACTCTTTTTTAGTATATATCAGCAGAAGGTAATACCAGACGAAATAACTCACTAAAAATTTGGATATTACGAATATTTTTCGTATCTTTGCAAACTATAATAACAGTATAGAATTCAACAGTAAAAAACCCAAAATGATGAAACAGAAAAAACATCTGAAAGTTCCGGCTCTGGCTGCCGGAACCACGCTCGTGGCAGCGATGACCCTGATGGCATCCTGCTCCACAGACTATGAAGACAAGATTGTGTACAACGACATCCAGCAGCCCTTCCAGCAGGATTTTCTGAAAGATACATTATCTTTTGACAAACTGCCGGCTGAAGCTGCCCGACACATCCTGAATCTATCCGACCCATCTTCTGAGATCGTAGGCAAGGCAGATTATACCTTCCGTACCGACAATCTCATCAGCGTGAAGAAATCAGCAGTGGGCGATTCGCTCGTCATCACAAGCTGGAGTGCCAAACCCGTTTCCAACGTCACCCTCGAGATGCATATCCCGGAAGCAGATGAATATATCCCGGTAGCCTTCTTCGATTCCATCCCAGCCTTCTCACGCATCAGCTTCCGCCCATCCTTCATCGGCAGACGCAACATCCACAAGAAGGAAGACGGAAAATACGTGAGCTTCGTTGTGCCGTATCTCGACCTCAACCGAATGAAGGCGCGACTCACCAGCGACGACGAGCACTTCAAGATGCTCCAGAAAATTGATGCCAAATGGATATGCAGTTTCTCCAACTTCTCGTGGAATCCTACTGCCGGAGAATCCTGCAACTTCCGCGAGATGAGACCTATCTATGCCCGCGAATGGGTAGTCATCACCACCAACTACGCCTATATGATGACCACACCAGAATACAAGTACGTGATGGCAAACTTCAAGAAGGTGATGGGAGGCGACCTCTACGACAACAACCGGGTTCCATTCTCTGCCGACAGATACCAGAGCGAGATGGAAAGATTC
>JAIINY010000183.1:0-6069 GCA_022741625.1 Prevotella sp.
GGTAACCATCTACTTCTCCATATTGCCCGCTAAAAAATAAGTATTACCTTTGCTGCCGATTAAAAAATGGTAACAGATGGAAAATAAGAAGAAAGCAAAAGTTGATTACGCAGCCATCATTCGTGAGTTCGAGATGTATGGTCGTGGTCGTTCTCTCAAACAATTTTGTGATGACAGTAGTTATGTTTATCCTAATGTGCTTCGATACTATCGTAAGTGTTTTTGGAATAGCAAGTCTAGGTTGGCAGCTTCTCCTGATGGTGACAAGTCTCTTGTTCCCTTGGAGATTGAGTCGGCAGCAAGTGTCAACTCAGCTTCTTCAAGTGTGGACTCTTGCAAGCCAGAAGAACCGACCATGCCTGTGGCTGCTCCTTCTATCCCGACATACAGTATCGTTTCGATGCACATATCGTTCAGCAATGGGATGGAGTTGTCACTTTGCGAGACAAGTGTAAATGAGATTACAGCTTTGTTGCACAAAATAGTTGGCTGAAATGATATCCTTTACAAGTAGACAGAAGTACTATTTTTATTCTGGTCCTATGGATATGCGTAAGGATATCGATACGCTCTCAGAAGTAGTTCGTAGCCAAATGGGGCTTGATCCTTATATTGAGGAATCGGTTTTTATATTTATGTCGAAGAAACTTCGTACAATGAAGATTCTCTATCGTGGTCGCCGCCGCTTTGAATTGACAAAAATCCGCTTGGATGATGAAAAATTCTTTTTGCCTGTATTCGACGAACAGCGTTCCTGCTACAAAATTTGCTGGAGCGACTTCGTTACGCTTACAGAGGGTGTCCAAGTCACTAAAATGCAGATAAAAGAAGATGTTGTTTGATTGCTTAACTGCCTGAATGTTAGTGTTTTAGTTATAAAAAATATTCGAAAAAACTTGCATATGTCAGAAAAAAGTAGTACCTTTGTAGGCATGAATGACGAAATGAAGTTACGTTTGGCTTATGCTGAGATAGCTCGTCTCAAGGATGAGATAGCAACAGCGAATCGTGGGCAGGTAGATTTGATAGCTCACGATCAAGCCTTGCGTGCCGATTTCGAACGTCAGCGTGAGGAGGATCGCCAGTTCTTCAAGGCTCAGCAGGACAATATGAAGGAGTTCTATATGCAGCAGATGAAGGAACAGACTGAGCGCCATAAGGAGGAACTTAAGCATCTGCGAGAGGAGAACCTGGAAAATGTAAAGCGTATTATGAAGGATAGCGCCAACCACCAGAAGGCATCGGATAACTTGATAGCTTCCTTGAATGAGAAGATTACAAAGCTCACTTCGATGCTTGAAAAGTCTTCGCTCTCTGCATCGGAGGCACAATGGCTGACCCGTTATCGCCAGCGTCAACGGTTCAAGCGTAATGCGGAGCAAAAGAATTTGCTGAAGTCTGGCAAAGAGGTTACGAGAGAAGAAGAAAAGTCTGATTGGCCTGAAGATTCCAATGATGACGTTCCATCTACTCCGTCTTCTGCATCAGGTGACCAGACTCCTGCAAAAAAGAAGAAAAAAGCATTGGACAAGCGTTCTACTCGCACAGATTATCAGAAGAACAAGCCATATACGACTGCTCCTATCTATCATATGCTTCATGAGTATTTTACCCTTCCTGAAGGAGGACACTTTGTGAAACGCGATGGGGAAGTGGAGACTTGGTGGTATCGTGAGTTGATTCGTATTCCTGAGCATTACGAAGAGCATTTCTACGAGGTGGCAAGCTATTATGTTCCTGGACATGGAGGTGGAGTCACTCGTCCTAATACCCGCTTGATTAAAGGGGTTTCCTTTGACTTGGAACTGATAACTTATGTTCTTACCGAGCATTTCGCTTACAATACTCCATTTACGAGAATTGTAGAGAAGCTATCTCATATGGGATTGAATATGAACGAGAAAACCTTGGGAGTCATCGTACATAAGATAATCTCTTATATCCGCAAGGAAATGAAAGATGTCTGGGAGGCGACTATCAAGAAGACTCACAATTGGATGATTGATGAGACCTCAGGTCTTGTTGGTGTGAAGACAGATGAAGGTGTCCGTAAATACTTGAAGCGTTATTTTTGGGGAATCAAGGCTAATGTCCAGAAGCTCGTGTGGTTTATATACGAGCATGGGAGTCGTGGCCTCAAGGCAATCCGTCAGTTCTTGGACAACTTTATCGGCTTCTTTACTACTGACGGTTATGTAGTATATAAAGTGTATGACGATGATGAACTTCATCCTGATCAACATCGTTCAGCATGCCTGACACATATAAGGCGAAAGTTCGTAGAGTCGTTGGAAGAGAATCATTCCTTGTCTATGTGGTTTATCGATGAGATAGGTAGACTATTTGGAATCGAGCATGACTGCAAGAAGGCAGGTTTAACAGCCGACCAGGTTCTTGTGGAAAGGCTTCAAAGGAGCAAGCCTATCATGGACCGAATCAAAGAGAAGTTTGAGCGATTTGCTAGATCGAATTACAAAGGCTTGGGCGCTTTGACAAAGAAGGCTCTTAAATATATCAAGACTGAATGGTCGGCAATGCAAACCATTTTGCAGGATGGCAACCTTGAGTTGTCTAACAACCTGGCAGAACAAATGATGAGACACATCAAGCTGAATCTTAAGAACTGTCTGAACATCGGCAGTGAAGATTCTGCGCTTGACTATGCCTTCATGTTTTCTGTCATAGAAAGCTGTAATATGAACAAGTTATCTCCTGGGTGTTACATCAAGGAGCTAGTTAGTCGTCTTACTGCCAAGCCTGTTTGTACAGCAGAAAAAGTGGCACTTTTGCCTTGCTTTATGCAAAAATAAATGTTAAATCCAATCATTTTTTATTTTTAACATCTCTTGAATCGCCTTTAAATAAAGGCGGTTCAGAGGGTGTATGGAAATATAGATGGTTACGGCGGACCATCAAAGGTCTTCGCCAGATTGTGCGGGATGGGACCGCATGGGGATAGCAGTTTATAGTTTATAGTTAATAGTTTATAGTTTACAGTTGATTTTTTAGTAATTTGCTGATAACTTGCAGATTTCTTGTGATTTTCTTGGTGGTTTCGAGAAAAAAGCGTAATTTTGGCGGCAAGTTATATAAACTAAATAATAGGAGATATGAATTATGGCAATAGCTATTAAAACAATTCCAGTATTGACTGGTGATGTTGCTGAGCGCTTTATAGAGATTGCTGAGAGTAGTAGAAATACGGCCACAACAGTGATTCCTGAAGGTGCACAAGAAGCAATCCGTCGTATGATGGAACGCTCAAAAAATGTAAAGATTAAACTTCCTCTTTAATAAATTAGGCTAGTGAATAATTATCAATTTGATATTATGGAAAGATGCGATTTCATGCCTTTAACCGCAGAACTTGCGTCTTTGCCTTTTTGTTGTGGTGAAACTGAAGGTGATAAAGACTTGGAAGACTTCTTTCATCACAATGCCTTGTTGTATGCTCAAGAGCGACTTGGTAAAACTTATTGCTTTGTCAATAATGAAGGTGAGTTCTCTGAAATCGTAGCATTCTTTACGGTATCAAATGATAGTGTAAAGACAACCTTTATTCCAAAGCCTTCTGCCAATAAGGTTCAACGAACTATACCAGGGCAAAAGCATCTTCGTACTTATCCCGCTGTATTATTGGGGAGACTTGGGGTTAATAAGAAATATCAAGGACGAAAGTTCTTGGTTGGTCAACAAGTGATGAACTTTATCAAGACATGGTTTGTACAGGAGGACAACAAGACTGGATGTAGATTCTTGGTTGTTGATGCGTATAATCAGCCAAAAGTTCTTAGCTTTTATGAGCGCAACAAGTTCAAGTATCTATATGCAACAGAAGAATTAGAAAGAGCTGAGCAGCATTTTCCGGAAACATCTCCGGTTTATACCAGGCTCATGTTCTTGGATTTATTGCATACTCAGATATTGGAATGTCCTAATGTAATTAAGTAAAAATGTTTGGTTAAATTTGAAAAATATGAATATATATTCTGATGAACTTCTTCTTGCTGTTTGGAGTAAGGCAGAAGAAGTTTATGGTTATGATGCTAGAATTTGGCGCAAGGATTTTGCTGGCGCATGGATTCGATATGATCATTATGGAATGAAGGATTCTTTTGGCTGGCAAATAGATCATAAGAGACCGCAAGCACAAGGTGGAACTGATGATATAAGAAATCTTCAGCCGCTTCAGTGGGAAAACAATTTGGAAAAATCAGATGATTATCCCTTTTTCAGTACTAAAATTACATCAAGGGGGGATGACAATATAGAGGAGAGTCAGTCATGGCAGATACTGTAGATGCGCAGAGAGTAGTGATTCGTAAAGTGCCTTGGTATAATATGCATAGATGGGGCTTATATGAATGGCTTTTATCCTTTGCGGTTGTTATATTGTTTTTCGCTATAGTCGTTTTTTTATGGGCAGATACATCTCGTTTTGATATTGATTATCCCATTCAATTCGAAAAGTTTGGTACATTTGGTGATTTTATAGGTGGAGTTGTCGGAACAGTATTCGCATTTCTGAACGTACATTTGCTTATCAAAACGATTGGTTTACAAAACAAAGCCAATTCTCAATCGGAGAAATCTTATGCTTATGTTCAGAAAACAGAAAATGCGAGAACAATGGATACCCAAATAAATTCTTTGCTGTTACTTTATAATGATATTGTAAAAACAGTTTCTTTTCAGAACAGCAATGGAAAGGAAGGCTTGGAAAATGTGGCTAATTACATATTGAGACTAAGTACTAATATCCGTATAATTGATCTTAGTGAGATAAACAAGCCATCAAGGCTTTTGAAGCTGTTTATGCAAGTTTACGTGATAATCTGGCTGTCTATTTTAGGGTGATATATAGAATGCTATGTGTATTGCACCAGGCAGAAATAGATAATAAGGTACGCTATAATTACGCCAAGATGCTTAGATCGCAATTTACAGAGAGTGAATTGTTTCTTTTGCGATATAACGCCTTGACATATAATGGTAAGAATATGCAAGACCAAATTCTGGCATTTAATCTGTTGAAACATCTTCCTGCATCCAAGTTGTTCGACCTTTATCCTTTCTTTAGTCATTTGAATAATGATTTTTCCAACCATCTTGATATAATGCTCTATGATTTTCGAAAAGAGTTAGAAAAGACATTCATCTATGGGCGGCATATAGACGAAACGGTATCATTTCAAACCAATATAACTAATCTATCTTTGGCATATAAGGTCTTTCCTGATAGGAGAGCTATAGATATAGTCTTTCAGGTCGATAGAAATCTTCAGCCTGATAGCGGAAATTTAGAAAGGGCAATAGCAAGATATTCTGATATAGATATAAGGAGTTTTTTTAAGGCGTATTTGCTTGAAATATTCTCAAAGTCTATGTTTCAGGTTTATACCAAGGTAGAAGAATTGAAGTTCCGAAATTTTCGAAGAGATAATGGTTGGGTCTTGAATATGTCGCTTGATTGTCAAGAACAAGGTAGAATATTGATGTTGACGAGAAAACAACTTAATACTCCAAGAACTTTTAACTATACCACCAATACAGTTTAAGGTGGATTGAATGCAAAATATTATCTTTGCTACTGTTGCTATCCTTTATTGGAGAACCAGCAGTAGCTATCGCTTAATTGTCAAATTACAAATATGAAAAATCGTAGAACTATTACATTTAATATAGGTGATGAGAACCGTATTGTTGTGGAAAACGTCAATAAGGATACCATTAAGTCATCAATCTTTTCTGAACCTTATCATTATATCCTTAATGCTTTGGATCATTATATTGATGCGTTGTCTGATAACAGGGACAATGATTTAAAGGGTAATGATATGTGGAGAAATAATATTTTTGCATTTATTGGTGAAAGAGGCTCAGGAAAGACTTCGTGTATGCGCTCTATTGTGCATCTGCTTGAAGACCCACGAAATTCACAACTGGACAATGTGGTTTTAAAGAGTAATTTTTACCTCAGTTCGGGATAACGAACTCTATCTAAAGGCTTTATAATGTTTTTATATAAGGGACACAGAGGCTTGGCAACCATCTATATATCTTGGATGG
>JAIINY010000184.1:0-6048 GCA_022741625.1 Prevotella sp.
AAATTTACGACTTTCTTTCGTAATCACCAAGGAATTAAGAGAAAAAATGCATTTATTAACCTATACTTGGCTTATGGCTAAACATTACAACACACAAAATGATTCAGCTTCCTTACCGGTTCTGCGGCGTCACCAAACATTTACAAACTTTGGTTCTTCTCCAGTGCGAGCTAGATAATCCTGACGGAGCATCTGCTCTAACTCTTCCATACGCTTTCTTTTTCTTTCCTTTGATGCCATGAATCTTTTCATCGTAGCATCACGCTTTTCCCAAAATTTTTTATTCAACGTTTCCATAAAACCTCCTATTTTTTAATATTCAGTGCAAATATAAGGGTTTTCTTTGAAACTACCAAACTTTTGGTGGAGATCAACTTTCTTCAATGATTTCCAACAAATTTCTACTTATCGTAAGCGTTGCACCACTGATGTACTTGATTTCGCTGCCGATGACGGCTTTCTTGCCATTATAGCTCTGTACGTATGCTTCCACACCTTTCATGCTACCTGCTGTCACTCGCACTTTGATACCTTTCTTTAAAGGAACAGGGGCAGCAGTGACAGGCTCTTCGTCATTCTCAACAAAATATCGATAGTTGGCAATAACCTGGTCGGGAATCTGGTATATTTTCCTTTGTCCAGGCATCGTCAGCATCTTATATACATCCGAACGGAATCGGATTTTATCAAGTTGTCTCTGAGAGACATTGCAAAAGATAAAGGTGGAAAGAAACAGCTTTTCTTTCACTCTTCGCTTATTGGAACGCTTGTCGAGATAAACTACTTTTACCTTGGGAATCCAGTAGTCAAACCAAACATGATTGTAATTAAGATTGATTCGTATAGAATCAGCTATTCTCGTTTCACAATTCACTCTCACTACAGCCACATACCATCCTGCATCAGCCGGTTTTTCAAGCCCTTCATTAGGCATTTGGGGAGTCAATTTCTTAGCGCTTTCTTCACTTTTTGCCACGGCTTCGCCGTCGTCCCCTGCAATAGTGGACGTAACTTGGGATTGTATATTTGTCTCTTTCATCATGCGAATCAAGTTCGTTTTTTGATGTCGATCATCTGAATCTCTACATAAGAGACACAGAAATGACGAAAACATTCTTTCAATCAACGACTTAGAAAATTGCGTATGATAAGAATTCTAAAAAAATGTTGATTTTCGTAGAATGATATTAATTTTTTAACACGCATAATTTGCTAGTTTGCAACAATATTCGTATTTTTGCAGTGAGTATCTGTGTCTCTTATGTAAAGATTCAGAAAAATTGGTTCATTTTGGTTCATTTTTCAAAAATCCTCTTTTATTCTTTTTTGCGGCTTATAGAACTGCCAGTATCCTGGCATTGGCATCATCCACTTCTGAGCTTTTGATGGAGCGGAGATAGATCTGTGTGGTGGTTACGGAATGATGTCCCAATGCCTCGCTGATGACTGAGATAGAGATATGGTTGTCTCTTGCTGCCGTTGCCCAGGAATGGCGGGCGACATAGAGGGTGAGCTTGCCCTTGATACCTATCTTAGCACCTAACTTCCTGAGGTGATAGGAGATACGCGCTTCGGCATTTCGATATAGGCGTACCGTGTCTTTCTTTTTGTCAATAGTTTTATCCTGACTCTTATTTCCATCATCAACAAGGAAGGGGAAGAGATAAGGTGAGGAGGCGGTCTGCGCCTGATACTTTTCCAACAACTCCTGCATCTCCTTCTCCCATCGGATGGTGAGGCGCTGTCTGGTCTTGCTTCGGGTGTAATGAAGATAACCGTCCTTGAGGTCGGATTTGCGGAGGTGAGCCAGGTCGATGAATGAGATACCACGCAGATAAAAGCTCATCAGGAAGGCATCTCTTGCCATCTCTTCTTTGGGAGACAGCTCCTTGACCGACTCCAAACGCTTGATCTGGCTGACAGATTCTGTGGATATGGCTCTCTTGCGGGTTGGGGCAATACCGGTATAGACTTCCCTGAAGGGATGCTGCTGTGGCGTCAGTCCCTTCGCCACGGCTTTGTTGTAGGTAGCACGGAGGATGCGGAGGTAGAAGGAACTGGTGTTTCTGCATACTTTCGCCGTATGATGCAGGTATGCCTCATACGATCGCATCACTTCTGCATCTATCTCACTCAGGGCGATGTCTTTGTTGTCCCGGTATCGTTTAAAACTGTTGAGGGTTGCTCTGTAATGCAGCGAGGTGCGGTATTGCCCGTTTTTCAGCAACAGGGCGATAAGGAGGTTCATAAACTGGAATAAAGACTCTGATTTTTTCGTGTTTCTTGGCATAATACGTATATATTTTGATGTTTACAAAAAAAGGGGACCGGCCACTGCCAGTCCCCAAGACGAGAGAGAGATAAGTGTTGACTTGGTCAACAACGAGGCAAATCACTTTGCCTTATATCTTTAATACTATACCTAGACAATATCATTAGAAACATCATCTAGGAATAGTTCATATATAGCAAAAGTATATTACTTGTTATCCTCAGCCCAACCCGTAGACTTAAATTCTGTTACTCTGTAATGATATCCAGGCTGGTCAGAACGGAAATAGGTGAAACTGATTTCATCTGTCACAGAACCAGATACAGTAGTATAAATATTGTGAACACACTTACCGCTAACAGTTACCTTGTCGGTACAACAATACCTACTTTCTCATCACCATAGCGGAGAGATACGTTGTTGTTCCATTCCTTACCTACCTGATAGAAGTCACGGATATTGTTCTTAACATAAGAAAAAGGCTTGGTTAAAGTCTCGCCGGTAGAAAGACCGGTAGAACCATACCTGTGCTCACGACCATCGAGACGAGGTCCCCAAAAACCGTTCTCCTCATTAGACCAGGAACCCCAACCTTGACCAAAGAGATTCTGAGGGTTGTTGCTAGAAACAGAAGAATTACCATCGACATCAGTCGCTGTTCCAGTCTTAGTTCCTACAATTCTTACAGATGCGCCAATCACTGGCTCACCATCTTCCTGAGAAACAACCTTACCTGTAACAGTAGTCTGTGCGAGAGCCATTCCTGTTGAAAGAACAAGCCCTCTCATTAACATGGTTAGTTTTTTTGTCATAATTTCTCTCTCTTAAATTTAACAACTTACAAATATCGGGTACAAAGATACATACTTTTTATAAAATAAACAAATTTTTAGCTAACAAAATGCAATTAAAAAGCCATTTTCTTATCCACTTTGTATATTTTCTGCATATTTCCCAACTTTTAGACAGATTTTTATGATTAAAGACAACAAAATGTTAGTTTTTAGCAATAACACCATACTTGATGAGGGCATTTTTCACACCATCCTCATCCACATGAGTCGTAATGTAATCAGCTACCTGCTTCAATTCATCACCAGCATTGCCCATTGCTACACCTACACCTGCCTTCTTGATGATAGAGATGTCGTTGCCGCCATCGCCGAACGCCATGGTTTCTTCAATATTCAAGCCCAGATAATCAGCCATTGCCTGGAGTCCCTTTCCCTTGTCGGCTCCACGCGCCGTGATGTCGGTAAAGGCAGGATGCCATCTGCCGGAAGTGCAGTTTTCGAGCGTAGGCATCAGGAGCGTTTCCTGCTCTACGGTGCAGAAAGGAGTGACCTGCAAGATGGCCTCATCGCCCAAACGATTGAGATCGGCAACAAAAACGCTGCTATCCACTCCCAATCCCTTGCAGAATATTTCATAAACCTCGTCGGTATAATGATGAATGGCAAAACGGCTTTCGCTTACCACGATGGCAGGATAGTTGTCTCTATCAGCAGCCTCGATGATTTTCTTCACGTCAGAAGGAAGGATGGCGTGCTGGCTCACCAATGTATCCTCCACAAAGCAGCGGGCACCATTGGCTGTGATGTAACCATCGATGAGATGCTCTATCTGACCGAGGTTATTGATGATCTGCTTGGGGCGTCCCGTAGAAATATACACCTCTACCCCATTCTTCTTAGCCTGCTCCAAAGCATCCACAGTACTCTGCGGAATCCTGTGGGACTTGAAACTCACCAACGTGCCGTCGATGTCGAAAAACAATGCTTTTATCTTCTTATCCATAAATATATCTTGTTCCTTAATATTTAAACCCAATTCCTTTTCATGTAAATACCATACCATATTTATCCATTTCTCACGCGCGTACCTTTATTTTATATAGATACAAATGATTCTCCGCGCTGAAAAAACGGGTGCAAATATACGAAAAAACAGATAATTAGCCAAAAATATGCAGTTTTTTTTAAATATCCTTGCCATTTTCGCAGAAAAAGCGTATATTTGCTGCGACTTTCATGCGCAAGAAAACGTCTTGCATCACGCATAGAAAGCAAACTAAAAACTTAGTGATATGAAGAAGAAGACCTATGTCTGGCTGGCATCCCTCTTACTGATGCTGGTAGCAACGCTTACTTCATGCGAAAAGTTTGCACTCGATGATTCGGGTACCAATTCACATGACGCAAACGCCAACGTACTCATCCATGCGTCCGTGGCAAAAAACAATTCTACGGGAACAAGAAGCGGAGAAGGAGATGAGGAAATAGAGGGAAAGCCTCTGGAAGATTACTGTTCCCGGCTTTCCATCGCCATTTTTGATGGAGAGGAAAAGGTGAAGACCCTGAATCTGAAAGCAGAAGATGGCTACGATGATATCGGGTTTAATTTGGATGCGGGAAAATACCGAATGGTTGCTATCGGCCATAACGGAAGCGGAAACTGTACGATCAGTTCCCCTGAGAAAGTGAAATTCTACAAGAACAAGATGACCGATACCTTCTTCTATTACGGCACTTTCAATGTGAGAGATGGAGAAGATACAGATGATTACATCCTGTTGAATAGAGCCGTAGCACAGTTTAAGGTCCATATATCCGACGCCACCATCCCCGCCGAGGCGCACAGCATCAAGTTTTACTATACGGGAGGCAGCAGCACTCTTGACGCTGTAACGGGTTATGGATGCGTGCAGAGCAGGCAGACCGAAAGTTTCAAGCTTCAGGAAGGCAATAGGGATTATTCGGTCTATACCTTCCCACGCGAAGAGAACAAGGGCTTGAAAATGACCATCAACATCCTGGATGCAGATGCTCAGAGCATCAAGGAATATTCCAAGGAAGGCGTCCCGGTGAAACGCAACAACATCACCCAGGCCAATATCAGCATCAAAGACCATACTATCTCCGACCCCGACCAGAAAGAAGATGGTGATTCCGGAAAAGGCAACCTGGGATTCACCGTAAATCCCGACTGGGAAGGAGAAATCGTTGTTGAATTTGAATAGAAGAATGTTCCATTTTTCCATAATGTAAGGTATTTTTCGATTCTTAAAGATTTGATAATAAAAAATCCTTTGTAGTTTGCAAATATTTCCATAAATTTGCACCGATATTATAATATTATAGTAAAGGAATGAAAAAAATATTAACTCTTATCATGCTGATGGGAGCAATGACTGCAGCCGAGGCTCAAACGATGGTTCTGAACCTCGACAGTTGTCGTGCGATGGCGCTACGCAACAACAAGCAGATCAATGCCTCTAAGCTCAAGAAGGACGTGGCGACCAACCTGAAGAAATCGGCGCGCACGAAATATTTGCCAAAGGTAGATGCCATGGGCGGATATGAATGGTTCAGCAAGGAAATCTCTTTGCTCAATGATGGTCAGAAGTCAGCATTCAGCAATTTAGGTTCCAATATCGTAGGTGCAATCACCGGCAAGGCCAATGACGTGATGGCCGATCTGGTAAGCAAGGGAATGCTCACCCCTGAACAGGCACAGAAAATCGGAGGATTGCTCAACGAGAAAGGAAGCGTTATCCAGCAGCAGGGCAATGCCATCGGACAGAGCGTGGTAGATGCTTTCCGCACCGACACCCGCAACATGTGGGCTGGTAGCGTGATGCTCCGCCAGCCTATCTATATGGGCGGCGCCATCCTGGCTGCCAACAAGATTGCAGACATCGGGGAGCAGATTGCCGACAATGATCTCGACATGCAGACCCAGAAGACTCTCTACAGCATAGACCAGGCTTACTGGCT
>JAIINY010000185.1:0-6045 GCA_022741625.1 Prevotella sp.
GTACTGGAAGAATTGGAACAATGCGGATTCATCCGTCTGTATGAACCATTCAGCACTACCAACAAGATGACTTCCGACATTCGCCAAAAGCGAAACACCTTATTTCAGTTAGTAGATTTCTATACACTCTTCTACTTCCGGTTCATCAGACATAACAAGTATCAGGATTCCAGTTTCTGGTCATCCTCCCAAAACAGTCAGCTATACCATACTTGGGCTGGCTTGTCGTTTGAGATGCTTTGTCTAAACCATATAGACAAAATCAAGCATGCCCTGGGAATTTCGGGAGTACAGACCTTGGTTTGCTCATGGCGAAGCAGCAACACAGAAAAGGGAACTCAAATAGACTTGCTGATAGACCGGAAAGATGAAACCATCAACATCTGTGAGATGAAATTCTACAAGAGCGAATTCGAAATCAGCAAGGAATATGAGGAGAAGTTGCTAGAGAAACTGCGTATCTTCACAGAAGAGACGAAGACTTCCAAATCGCTTCTCCTCACATTGATTACTTCTTTCGGATTGAAGCAGAACAAACATAGCGACATCGTACAGAAACAGATTACGATGAATGATTTGTTTATTTAAAAGATAACCCTAAAATGAAAGGGTGTGGCTCATGCCACACCCCACCTCAAAACTCCCACAATTACTTCTTACTCTTCGGCGCCTTGGTGAATTTATACATCAAATGCACCATCGCATAGCTTGGCAGGGTGTTGTTCCATTTCTCGGTCTTGCCCTGGCCGCCCACCTCATACACGGTGCTCGAGAGATTCTGAAGAATATCAAAGGCCTCTGCCTTCAGCGTCAGCTTGCCTTTGCAGAACGAACGGGCCAGCGAGGCGTTCCATACCAGATCACTGGTATTAAACGACTTCTCGCTGTAACCACGCCTACAATATTCCTTCAGGTCGGTAGAGAGCGAAATGCCCAGAGGCAAGGTGTAAGTCATGTTGCCACCATACTCAAAATCATAGGCATTCAATTTCTCGAAATTGCTGCGGTCGCTCGTACCATGCTTCCACTCCAGCTTTCCACCCAGGTTGATGCTCAACTTGTCTTTCTGATACTTGAAGTACAAACTGTTACCCAACTCAGTTCTGAGCACATAGCAGAGCTGGGTAGAATTATCATCGTAAGCTATATCAAAATCCTTGCGGCGCAAACCGTTAAACCACAGACGATAATCCAGACGGAACAAACGGGCCTTGTCAAGAGCCACACCATAAGATGTCGTAGTCCAGAAATCCCAGTTGCCGCCACCACCAATATTATCACTCATATAGGTGTAGCCACCCGTCTGCGAATTATAAGTAGTGCGGGTACCCACAATATTGTGATAGAAATTACCCGTAGCGAAGAATCCTATATACTGCTGGTTCTTGAGTCCGTTGAAACGGATGTTTACATCGTAATGATGATACAGCGAATTCTCCAGGTCCGGATTGTTCACCCTCACCGCCAGCGGATTTGAATTGTCTCTGTATGGCATGATGCTGAAGAAATCAGGCATCTGACTCTGCATATAATAAGTTAAGCTGATAGACTTCTTATCGTCATAACAACCGTACATGAACGTAGGTCTGAATACCATACGGCTTCTTTTGGCTATCGTGTCGAGAGCCGATGTGTGGTAATTGAGACGCTCCTTTTCTTCAGAAATGCTCAGCGATAGAAACAGGTATGAAGATCTATCATTTCTTTGGAATACAAGTTCACCACCCGTATTCTTTTTCATCGTCTGATAGCTTCTACTCACATCCTCGTCAATCACCCCCGAAAGCTGCTCCATATTAGAAGGCAGCGTAGCAAACGTCAGTTCCGGATTGGATATCCAGTCGCCGCCCAGCTCATCCAGACGGTATTTCAAGCCCTTTACCGATTGATAGGTTTGCTCAAAATTTGGGCCAACCAACACAGTCCATTTAGTATATGGAATTTCTATTCCATACTTAAAGGTGCTTCTTATATTATATCTGTTCGATCTGCTATCGTTGTAATAGTTACGCAAGTCCTTCTCGCCAGTCTTGAAATACTCATTGCGGTTCAGGCTGAAAGACTCGTTTGGCTTAGAGCTGGCATAGCTTCCATTCAAATCCAGTTCTATTCTATCACCCCAAGGCAACTTATACCATACCAGAGCAGTCTGACTACCAGTGAATGCATGCACTTTAGAGCGTGATTGATAGAGCGACCGGTTGGTGATGATGTCATGCAGGCTGCCACTTACATTCTGTGCAAAGGTAGAATCGATGGTCTGCCTGATATCACCCCATCTCTCAGGGTTGGCAGAATAGGTAGCACTACGGTTTGTCGATGAAGTCTTTCTGTCGGAGTAGTCGATACGGGTATCCAACCATACTCCCAACTTTCCATCCACCTGGAAGGTATTGTAGAGGTTGAAACTATGGTTGTCACTGCGCGAATCACTGATACTTCTACCGAAGATATTGCCTGTAGAGGCAAAATTCTCCTGCGAACTGTGGGTCAAGTCATGCGTATTGTCCCAAGCAAACGTAACGTTTCCCTGCTCTCTTATCATCTGACTCTTCGATGAAGCATTAAAGTCAACTCCCACTTGGCGGGTAGTCTTCTGTCCCTGCGGACTGTTGGAAGGCGACCAGTCGCCCTGACTTCCCGGTCTTCGTGTTTCGTTTATGTTATTTAGGTTGCCGAATACCGAGATTCGAGAATTGTCAGTGTAGTAGAGACCGAAGAGACGAGCCAGATAGCGGTCTTCGCTTCCCCCAGCCGCCTCCATGTTGGCGATGTATCCACGGGAGTACTCACGCTTCAAGGAGACATCCATCACGTAGTCCTTCTTCTCCACCTCCTTACCCAAGAGTCGGCTTTTTTCAGAAGAACGGTCATACACCTTCAGTTCCTTCACGGTATAGTAAGGAAGATTGTCGAGCATCACCTGATTCTTCCCCTTGAAGAAGTCTTTTCCGTTAAGGAGCAGATAATCTATCTTCTTGCCGTTTACGTAAATATCGCCGTTACTCTTCATTTCGGCTCCCGGCATCTGTCTGATAAGAGCGTCGAGCATGGAGCCATCAGGCACATTGAATGCACTGGCGTTAAAGACGAGCGTGTCGCCACGGTAAGCCAGCTTCACCTTGGTGCCTGTCACCACCACGTCGTCGAGGGCAACATCATTATTGAATTTCTTCTTGAGCAAAAGCGAAGGGAATGAGAAACTTTTATTGCGTGCGATGTATTTGATGGTATGATTGATACTGTTCGTCTCATAGCCTTCACACTCTGCCTTGACGATATAAGTAGCGGGACGTGCTGGGACTTGAGTATGATAAAAGAGGTGTTTTTCCCATCCACCCGTAGTCATGGTATCTATCACGTTGCTGTCCTTGTCCATCACCGTGACAAAGGCCTTCAGAAAGGCCTGGGTAAACGAATCTTTCACGTCACCATAAATTTCTACTTTATGCTCTTTCTTTTTCTTTTCTTGCTGTTGCTGCAGATTGTGCAGGTTGCCACGAGCATGGATTGGCAATACAGCCATCAAAAACAAGATAATCAAGTTAATAGATTTCATATTTTACCATTTTAGTTATTATTCACCACATTCTTTCACCTACCGTATTGCCCCCATCAGGCAGCCAATATACTGATCGATTTTGCAAAGATACAGTTTTTATATTAGAATGTAGCATAATGGTCTGCATTTTAATCTTTATTATCTTTTTTATTATAGGTATAAAGTGCACTTTTCCCGCCAGGCATCAAAAAAGAAAGTCTCCCGCCAGGCGTCCCGGCGGTTCAAATGAGACTACTTCTCTACCAGCACATCCTGCTCCTCGTAGCTGTCGAACCCCAGACTGAGGTCGGCACCTCTTTCCTTGAAAATCTCCAGGAGGTCTGCCTGCATCTGAGGATTGAGAGGGAACTCGCCATTCCTTGCCTTGTAGAAACGGCGCTGGGTGAATGGCGTATATACGTTCAGATATCTGGCATTGCCCGATGGGATGGATTTGCAGAGACGGCTGAAACCTCTTGCCCAGCGCTGACGTTCGGAAACGAGATGGTAAGGACAACCCTCTCCCTCTACCTGGAGAAGATCGGTATTCAAGACCATGAAGGAAGCTTCTTCAGCCTTTGCCTTCTGATAATTGGCGTAGCGGGCACAGGTGTTGCTACGGCTGCAGGATGCCAACGGGCATGTAATGTTATAAGGAATATACTTGTTCATATTTGCGTGATGTTTTAAAAGTTATTCTATAGTCTATCATATATTTTATTGCCTCACTACGGCACAATATTGCCCTTTACCAGGGCAATATCTTGCCATTGCCAGGCACAAAACGATACGTCGGGAGATAGAGCACGAAACAATACGTCGGGAGATAGAAAAACCTTGCTCTCCATTTTACTCTTCACTCTTCACAGATTCTCCTGAAACCCCGATAAACACTGGGGTTGCGAGAGGTGAAGAGTGGTCGACCACTCTTCACAACTCTTCACCACTCGTCACACTTTCCGATTGAGAAAAGGCTCCTCACGGTTTATTCCAATTTTTCTCAAGCCGAGAGAGCAAGGAGCTGATAGGCCTGTCCGTTTCTGGTATGCTTGCTCTTGCATCCCATAAACTTGAGGGCTTGACCAATCTTGATCTTCGTGCTCAAACTTCCCACCAGCATAGGATATTGCAAATGAAGCACATCGAAAACCTCGGAACTCACCATCCATTTACCTTCCTCTTCCTCTGCCGGCATTCGGAAACAGTAACTGATCATCGTCTCCAGATCATCCACCTTGAAGAAGGGCTGGTTGAATTCCTGGATGCGTGCCACCTCATCATTGGTGAACCAATAAGGGGTCTGCTTATCCCGAAGCTCATACATCATTTGTGCATAGAGCTGGTCATAATTGATGACCGAACTGTTGTCTATAAACTCCCCGTCGGGAACTCGAAGACAGAGGTAACGGCGACTTCCCGTCGGGTCGCAGAGTGGATGCTCATCATTGGTGGTTGCCAGAAAAGAGGCATATCTTCTGCGGTCTGCCTGACTCTTTCCGAAGATAGGGCGACCATTCACCTTTACCTTCGAAAGCGTCTGCTTCAGCTTGCCTTGCTGGGCACCGGTGATATTGGCAAGCTCATCAATGTTCACCAGAAGATTATGGGTGAGCGCCATTTCTGAATCAAACTTGTTGCCGAAGTTGATGTGGTCGAGGAAATACTGGCGAAGTTCCTCGGGCAGCAGTCGGACGGCGAAGGTACTTTTTCCGCAACCCTGCTGTCCGATAAGCACCGGTACGGCTTCATTTCCGTGCAGCATGTCCATCTGCAACCAATGGGCTACTGCCGAACGGAACCAGGTGGCGCACCAGCCAAGCTGTTCGCTGGTCAACCCCGGAATTCTGCCGAAAAGAGCAGCCACATGGTTCTTGCCATCCCATTTCGGCAGCTTGTTCATGTATTCCTGGATAGGGTCGAAGACGGGAACGGCATCCGACTTGATGTACTCCTCGATGTCCTGTCTTGGCGACTTCTTCTCGCCGATTCCCAATTTCTTGGCGCGGCGAACAATGGAGTTGAAAGCCTCAGCTGTAAGCACCTTCCAGTTCTTCTCCTCTTCCTCCATCTCCTCTTCAGGTTTGATGCAGAAGAACTCGGTCTTTCCGTTCAAAACATTTCTGCGGAAGAGGTAAGACTCCTCCAGAAAGCTCTCTACCTGGTAGATTGCTGATTGATTACCTGCCATCATTGATGACTTCAAATTAGTTTTTGTTTCCATACTCATGGTTTTAAAATTATTAATAATGTTGTGATTCACCCTCAAATTTGAAGAGGGTGAAGGGTGGTGAAGGGTGGGTGAAGGGTCAGCAACACCCTTCACCCGTATAAATATCTATGTATTAAGTATTTATATCATATTGGTGAAGGGTGAAGAGTGTTTTCGAAAGTAGTTTTCTATCCACCGCTGCCTGAATCTTCTAACCAGTCTTCTCAACTCCGGGTGCAAAGATACACAATAGGAAAGGCGTTTCCAAATTTTCCAGCCTTTCCCACGCCCATTC
>JAIINY010000186.1:0-6044 GCA_022741625.1 Prevotella sp.
TAACTTTTTTTTCATTATTTAGCACTTTTCTAAGTAAAACTTACCTTCTTTTGCCGTTTTTATCTCAATAATTTGTATCTTTGCAGTATGAAACTACATATCTTCAATCCAGAACACGATTTGGCATTGGCCGCTCATTTGCGACAGTTTACCGCTCCACATGCTGGAAGACAGTTGCGAAGCGACCTTGCATTCATACCTGCCTTGTGGGCAGATCAGGGTGACTTGGTGCTTGTTGACGACATTGACAATGCACGCGACAAGGTGCGCCATTTGGGGGAGCATCTGACGGAAAAAGTTGAGTTTATAACCAAACTGCAGCTCGAGCATCTGCTTAAGACGGAGTTTATAGACTGCGTGCATCCCTGGGGATGGGACTTGAGTCTGAAAGGCGAGTTGGAACGTATCGGCTTGCCGGAAATCATGCTGCCTACTGATGAGGTATTAGATAAGGTACGCGCGATAAGCAGCCGCCAATGGGCCGCTGAACATCTGCAGCAGGATGTAGTATATGCAGATAACTTTGCTCTGGTTAAGGAATGCGTAATGAAGTGGGGCAAGGCTGTAGTCAAGGCTCCTTGGAGCAGCAGTGGAAGAGGCGTGAAATATGTTTCTGCCGATGAGTTCCGGACAAATGGTGAATATCCGGCTTTCCAACGCTGGGTAAGCAACATCATCTTCAGACAGGGTGGTGTTACCGTAGAGCCATATTATAATAAGGTGAAAGATTTCGGTATGGAATTCGAGATGCTTGACGGCAAGGTACACTATCTGGGACTCTCGCTCTTCGATACCGTCAAAAATGCCTATACCGGTAACTTGCTCTGCTCTGAAGAAGAGAAGATTGAAATTATAAAGAAATACATCAGTGAAGATGCGCTTCTCTCTGCAAGACAGAAAATTATAGATATAGTTGAACCCGTGTTAAAGGAAAACTATAACGGACCATTTGGAGTAGATATGATGATTGCTGCAAAGGATGGCCAGTTAGAGCTTGTATCTTGTGTAGAATTGAATCTTCGCAGAACGATGGGGCATGTGGCTCTAGAGTTAGCCAAGATAGCCAAACCTCAGAGTCTGATGCGAGTTGACTTTGATGGTAACAGATATCATTTGCGTGTGTTGCCAGGTAAGGAGGCTGTTAACGAGTCTTAAATTTTAGCCTTCCGATGCAAGGAATCGCAGCAACCTGCATTTCATAGACAGATTATCAACAAAATTAAAAGATTATGAAAAAGAGAAATGAAAGTAAGATAACTATGGCAGCCCTGATGATGATGGCTGCAATGGCTATGACTTCTTGTGCTAGCAGCAAGAAAATAAACGGTGATTCCAATGCAAACAAGGACAGCGAAATGGGTAAGAATGAAGAGGATTTGGATAACAGCTATCTCGTTCTTTCTGACATCCAGCAGAATATAGTGAAGAAGAATAATGCATTTGCGTTTCGTCTCTTCAATAAGGTTACAGATATGGAGTCTAAGGTGATTTCGCCTATGAGCGTATCTTATCTGATGGGAATGCTGGCAAATGGTGCAGATGGAATCACGCAGCAGGAGATATTGAAAGCTATCGGTTGCGAAGGAGTTTCTGTCAACGATCTGAATGAGCTTTATAAGGCTATGCTTCTTAATGCCAATCATCAAGACAAGCAGACAACTGTTAATATTGCCAATTATATCGCAGTAAACAAGAACTTCAAACTGGATAAGAATTTCTGCCAGCAGGTAAGTGATAGCTATCAGGCTGGTATTGAAAGTCTGGATTTCACCTCTTCCAAGTCAACAGACCGCATCAATGGCTGGTGCAAGGAAAAGACCAACGGCATGATTCCCCGTATTATTGATCAGGTTTCAGCCGATGCAGTATCGTATTTGATGAATGCCATCTATTTCAAGGGAATATGGCAGAACAAGTTCAATGCAAAGGACACTAAGCTGGAGAACTTCCGTGGCTATACACGTGATATCCAGAAAGTAGAGATGATGCATCAGGTAAAGAAGCTCTTCTATGCAGAGAACAAGGATTTCAAGGCTGTAGATCTTCCTTATGGCAATGGTAGCTATCGCATGCTGGTACTTCTGCCAAATGAGGGCAAGAATATCCAGGAAATGATGAAAGGATTGGATGAAGAGAAGCTGAATCAGATTTCGCAGAATATGGAAAACTGTATGGTGAATCTCAAGTTGCCTAAATTTACTATCGAGCAGGAACTGCCTCTGAATGCTATCATCAGTGATTTGGGTGCTCCTTCTATGTTTGTGGCAGGCAAAGCGAACTTCAGTCATTTTGCTGATGACAATTTCTTTGTAAGCAAGATGCTTCAGAAGGCAAAGATAGAGGTGAATGAGCAGGGAACAAAGGCTGCTGCTGTAACAGCTGCCGTGATGCTGACAGCCATGGCACCTGAGGAGACAAGAAATGTGGAGTTCATCGCTGACCGTCCATTTGTGTATATGATTCAGGACAGTCAGAGTGGCGGTATCCTTTTTATGGGACAATATTGCGGAATGCACTAATTCAAGAACAACCAAATAAAAATCCCTTAGGCTTGTTGAAGTCTAAGGGATTTCTTTTTATCCGAATTTCTCAACGAACTCATCTTCCGTGATGATAGGGATGTTGAGTTCATGAGCCTTCTTGTTCTTTGAACTTTGCGAGGCTGCATCGTTATTGATCAGATAGTTGGTGCTCTTGCTTACGCTTCCCGTCACCTTGCCACCTTGACTCTCGATGTAGGCCTTCAGCTCGTTGCGGTTTTTATAATGATAAAGATCGCCCGTTACAACGAAGGTTAGTCCATCGCACTGCGTGCCTTTCTCTACAGGAGCCTGTTCTGTAATGGTCAGCTCCTTCATCAGATGCTCTACATGAGCGAAGTTGTTGTCATCTTTGAACCAGGCGATGAATTTGGCACTTTTTTCAGGACCGATGCCGTCGATGCTGGCAAATTCATCATCAAACATGCAGAGCCGTGCGGTTTCTATCAGTTCCTTGACAGGATAGCGTTCAATGAGCTTTTTGGCAACATCACCTCCACACAGCGGAATGTTCAGTGCATAGAGCAGATGACGACCATCTGTATTTCGGCTTTTGCGGATGCTTTCCAGCATATTGCCTACACTCTTCTTTCCGAATCCTTCCCAGGAAGAGATGACATAGGCATGATCAGAAAGATGATAAAAGTCTGCATATTCACTGATCAGGCCTTCGTTTACCAGCTTCCAGATGGTCTGTTCTGAAATACCTTCTATGTTCAAACCTTCCTTGCTCACGAATCTCGTGAACTTCTTCAACTGTTTCGCCGCACATTGAGGGTTGGTACAATGCAGTGTTTTCGTACCGCTTTCGCTTTCTCTAACGATAGCTTCAGCATGGCAGACAGGACACACTTCAGGAATTTCAAAAACACCAAGTGATTCTGTCACATTGATCACCTTTGGGATTATCTTATTGGCCTTGATTACCTGCAATCGGGTTCCCTTGCCTCCGATACCCAAACGCTCGCATTCACTTACATTGCAGAGAGATGCTCGCTGAACAGTTGTGCCTTCCAGTTCTACAGGCTTGAAGACAGCCACTGGAGTGATGGTATTGGCTGCACACGACCATTCGATGTGGTCGAGTTCGGTATCGGCGTGCTCATCTTGCCATTTGAAGGCGTAACCGGCTCTTGTTGCATGATGACCTGTTACGGAACCTGTAGCAGCATAGGAGGTATCATCGTAGCAGATGACGAGACCATCTACAGGGAAAGGATTCTTTTTGTTGGTCACCTTAGCTGTAAAAGCATCAATTTCCTTTTGGATGTTATCAGAAGTTGGCTGCTCAATCTTCTGGCGTTCTACCGGATGAAAACCCTGTTCTTCCAACCACAGCATTCTTTTGCCCCATGATATGATTTCCTGTTCGCAATAAACCAGGGTGAAAGGAATCCATTGGATATGGCGCTGCTTTACTTCTTCTACATCTTTCAAAGAAAGAGATCCGGATGCAAGATTGCGGGGATTGGCGTAATCACCTTCGCTTTCGATGATAAACTGTTCGAAGTCGGCATAGGAGATGACTGCCTCGCCACGAATCACGAGATGTCCCTTTTCGTTGATGGACAGCGGAATACCACTGATAGCTGGTGCCAGATGCGTAATGTTGGTGCCAATATGACCATTACCGCGAGTTACCACCTTGGTTAGTTTGCCATTGTCGTATGTCACAACCAAGGTGAGGCCATCCAGCTTCCAGGAAATCCAGATAGGGCGGTCTTCTGCCCACTTGACGAGGTCGCTGACCTTCTTGGTCTTTGCCAGAGAGAGAGCTGCGAACTCGTGTTCTTCCTTCTGGCCAACGATAGTATCTTCAGAAACTTTGTTGGTAGGGGAATCGGGGAGAATTTCGCCAGTTTCCTCTTCCAGCTTCTTGAGTTGGTCAAACAGAGCATCCCATTCGTAATCGGTAAGGATTTCACCTTTGCCGTTATAATAAACATCAGAAGCTTGGTTCAGTTGATTGACCAAGCTTCTCATTCTATTTAATTTATCCTCCATAATATCTATAAATCGTTATTGTATTTGTGGCTGTATCGTTTGCTTTTCGAAAGCAAAGCGCATACCCCTATTCCCATAGTTGATTCTTCCGCAGATACAGAAGCCCATGGAAGAGAGCAAGTTAATCATCGGAAGATTATCGAAATTGGTATCTACCTTGATGCTAGGAACCTTTTCTACCTCGCAGAGACTATTCACCTTATTAATAAATATACGTGCGAAACCCTCACGCTGATATTTAGGCAACGTAGCAAAGCGGTGTATTACATAATAATCGCCTGTGGTGAGCCAGTCGCCATCGATAAAATCGTACTGTGGTTCACCATTGAGTGCTACTGCACCATAGACAGCCACCTCGCCATCTACAGTAAGTACGTATGCGTTACCATTGTTGATGTCGTCTTTTATATCGTGCTCGGCAGGATAATCATTAGTCCACTGATGACGTCCTGATGCAATCATAGAGCGACGAGCCTGGTCAATGATGTTCCAACACGCCTCAAAGTCCTTAATATATGCAGGTCGAAAATCGGTCTTCATTTCTTTGTATATTCACTTAATTATTTATTAATCGGGTGCAAATTTAACAAAAAAAAACGAATTAAAAGTACAAACGAAGAAAAAACTGCATTTTTACCCGCATTTTTCCTTTAATTTCTGTTTTTTTTCATCTTTTCGGTAGTTAAAATGCGCTATTATCTCTTAAGTTTAACAAGTAAAATATAACGCCCTGTGAGGACAAAAACATAAATCTCTTCATGCTTTTGCCTGACAGGGCGACTTCCTTTAGAGTGCTAAAGTCTTATCAAGTTCGGCGATAATAGCATCCTTCTGGTCCTTGATGTGCTGACCTATGAATACAATCTTGATCATACGGTCACCAAGTTTCTCATCCCATTCCTTCTCAAGCTGCGGATTATTCTTGCGCAGTTCTGCGAGCTGGTCGGCTGGCATTGTTGCGAGCCACTGACCTGCCTGCTTGACTGTCTTCTGCTGACCAGCCTGCTCGAAAACATAGCACATGTCTGGTTCATCGGCAAAATAGCAAATACCCTTGGCACGAACGATGTCACGAGGCCATTTTCTTGCAACAAACTCATCGAAGAGAGCCAGGTCGAATGCCTTGCGGCGATAATATACGAAGGTTCCGATACCATATTCCTCAACTTCGCCACCTTCGTGGTCATGGTCATGATCGTGATGATGGTGGTGGTGGTGACCATGTTCATGATCCTCGTGATCGTGATGGTGATGCTCATGTTCGTCATCGTCTTCATCATGATGGTGATGCTCGTGCTCGTCATCGTCTTCATCATGGTGGTGATGCTCGTGCTCTTCTTCGTCATGGTCCTCTTCTCCGCTTCGTTCAGATTCGATTTCCTGAATCCAGCCTGCTGATGTAGCAACAGTCTGCCAGTCAAACTTGTGAGTATTGACAATCAGATCGAGATCTACATCACCATAGTTGCATTCGAAGATTTCTGCCTTAGGCTGGATGGC
>JAIINY010000187.1:0-6030 GCA_022741625.1 Prevotella sp.
AATCAATCAAACTATAAAGTATAATATATATAATAAGGTATAGAATATGAAACGATGCAACTTGATAAAACGCTTCTTCATCGGACTGCTTCTTATCGTGGTAGCCTCGATTTCGGCTAATGCCCAGGAGGGGCTGTACGTAAAAAGCATATTCCAACGCTTCGGACACGCCAAGGGATGCAAGATGGTTACGATGCAGAATACGCAACTCAAAGGTTACAAACTCAAGATATACAAGAGCCTGGTATATAAGTACCATGCCACGGAAATAGCCCACTATCTGAAGTCCGACCGCAAGGCTGCAAAGAAAATCAGAGAGGTGGTGGAGAATGGCAAGATGGTGAGCGGCTATTACATGATGGCACCCTTGAGCAATGGCGACAACCGCTTCATCCTCTTCAGCAATCCGAGTAAAAGCAAGGGAACCGTGATTTATATCGAAGGCAATCTGTCGCCCGAAGACATCATGCAACTCTGCTATTCCAGAAGATAGAAACAACATTTTCCTTCAGGAATCCTCTCAATAAGAATAAGAAACAACATAAAATATAGTATTATGAATATCAAAAACGTAATGATGATGGCTGCCATGATGCCAGCCTTCGCCCTTGCTGAAACCAACAGCAACTGTGCACCAGCCTCTGTAGAGGCTAACGACACTACAATCAGAGTGAACGACCAGAACATCGTCATCAAGCAGGATGGCGAACAGACTTCTGTGAAGATATATAAGATGAACGGCAACGAGATGACCAAGATTTCAGAGATCCAATTCGTAGATGGTCAGGAAGTAGAAAAGGTATTTGTCACCTCGCCTTTCATCCCTCAGACTTTGAGCAAGCGCAAGCGCAGTCTGGAGAGTCATTATCCAACCTTCTTCTTCGGCTGCAGCCAGTTGCCAGGCAGCAGGGGAAGCATGGGAGGCAACAACGAGATGCACAGTCGCGACTCCAAGTCGTGGGAATGGGGCATCACCCTCACCAGTCTCTGCTTCCGCCTTTCCAACGAAATGGCGCTCACCTCCTCTCTCTCCATCGGACAGGTGCACCACCATTTCAAGGACAATTATGTATTAAGCACCGAAAATGGGGTATCGGCAATGACTCCGATAGAAGGCGAGACGCTGAAGAAAAGCTATATCAGCTACAATGTGCTCCGCCTGCCTATCATGCTGGAGTGGCAGAAACGCATAGGATGCCATGATGCATTCCTGGCTTTAGGTCCATCTGTAGAATATCGCTGGCACGAGCATTCCCGCTACTTCATCGGAAAGCACAAGCATACCGAAACGGGCGATATCAACCTCAACCCTATCGGCCTGAACCTGGAAGCCCGTGCCGGCTACTCAGGAGTGATGCTCTACGCCCGTGCCGGAGTAACCCCGCTGCTCAACAAGACCAAGGCTCCCGAGTGCTACCCGATGACCATCGGCTTAGGATTTAGATTGTAATTTCTCTTAAAAAAATGGCGATAAGTGTACGAAATCTCATAAAAAAACATAGATTACGTACACCTATCGCCACTTTTTGCTGTTTACCGGCCAAACTCGGAAGTGAAACACAGCCAAATTGGGTAACAAATCACAGCCAAATTAGGTAACGAATCACAGCCAAATTAGGTAATTTTGCCCATTTTTCTATAAAAAACACGCTAAAATCTGCCGAATAGCTTAAAATGAGCGATTTATAACGGTTTCACCTCAATGGAGGTAATGATTTAGCAACATTCCTAATTTCTGCAATCTGCGTACAGTTGCTGTCAAACAACTCTTCTTGGCTGCAAAAATACAAAAAAGAAGGAATTTACATGCCAAGATTGTTATAAAAAACATTAAAAGCAACAACAAATATTAGCAAATCTTTTGCTTATTTGTTTTTTTGCATTATATTTGCAGCGAAAATAAATTTAAAAAAAGCATGGTGCATGAGACTTGCATTGTCTCAGAATAATTATGCTACGATGGAAATGCGTAAAAAGCTATCGTATAGAGGCAACTAAAATTTTGTTTCTTTCGTAGCTTTTATGAATTAGAATTGTAAATTGGAGTCACCAAGGTCAGATTCTGTTTGACCAAGACTTATGTTTTATTTATTCACCCCACTTTAAGTGGCCTTAATTTTACAAACATGAACAAAAAAGTATTCCATTGCAATGGCAAAACGATTTTGACCATCGCTGTCACAAGTCTTCTTGTTGGCTGTAACTCTGAATTGGACTTAGCTTCGTATCAGCAGAAAGAAGAAAAGTCTATCGTTAGTAGCAATATTGATACCCAAACACAAGCTACAACTACGGATTATTTGGGTAAAAGTTTTTATCTTTCAAGTCAAGATGGCGAGCAATCTTTGCTTACTACAAGAACTGGAATTGGTGCCGAGAAGCTAACTCGTAGCTTCGTGGTAAATGCTGAGTCTGAGCAAGAAAAGTGCTTAGGCGTTCATGTTATGGCAGCTTGTGTCAATGAAGGGAAAAGTCTTCAAAAGATAGAAGTTTGGGTAAACAATGAGTACGTTGATGATTTGGACATCACCTCCAACGAATGGCAGTTCGTTTCTTTGAAAAATAGTGGTAAAATCCATCTATTTGCAGGGAAAAATACAATAACTTTTGCAGCCAATGCACCTTATTATCCTGAAATCGATGCTATTCAGGTTGAAGATGAAGCTAGTGCATTACTAAAAGAAGACCCTATGTATAAGGACTTCATTAAGCAAATTAGTGCTCCCAAGAATTTAGGCAATGAAAAGTTAGATCAAGATAAGGTTGACAACCTTCTTTGCAAGTTGGCAGAAGAAAAAGCAATCACTCGCTCTGCTTATGAAAAAGGGTATAATTGGCAAGTAACCCCTCGCACATTAGAGAATCCTGATGGCAATTATCAACACAAAATCTGTGTGCCTATCACCTATACCTATCATCGTAAGTTATCTTTGACCAAAGGAACATACACATTTATGACAGGACCTATCGATGGGGATGATTTCTATTCTGTTGACCCTGTGATGTATCTCTACAAGATAGACGACCCTCATAATTATTCATATTACAATGATGATGCTTCTGGACGTGGTCGCCATTCGCAGATAACAGCAACATTACCTGCAGGAGACTACTACTTGGTTATTCGTGCCTATAGCAGCTCTTACGCTTCCACAACAACAGGAAGGCAAGGACTTATCAATGTTTATCAGAATGGTTCTATATTAAATTCTCAAACTCCTGTAGCAGGATATGTTGTTGATGTGGACTCTCCAAATACTGGTATAATAAATTATTTTACAGCGTATTCTTCTGGCATTCCAGCTTTTTATTTGGAAGAAAAGAGTTCAAAAAAGGTTAAATTCTTTGGTGAAACTTATTTCTATGTTCCTCCAATGGAACAAATGTGGGTTGATGACGCTCGCCTCCGCTTGACCAAGCCTTCGGCTAATGACAGGTATCGAATGCTAATTACATGCGTTGGAGCTTTTGGCGCATATTATGGCAACTGTGATGTTTATGGTTCTTGTCAACAGGTGCAAGATAACGATGGGTTAACAAAGTTTTTCCCTAATTTAAAATCAAATGATGCTATATATAGTAGTGCGAGCAATACTAATGTCTATAATTGTGCATCATGGGCAGGTGGTTTAACATATGGATGGACTTGGGGGGCTATTAGAGCAAACAATTCTTCAACAGCCCCTATCGTTGGACCAGATTATGGGTATCCTTTCATTTGGGATACATGGGATGCTTTTTTTGGAAATAATCCTCAAAGATATGCTGGTGCTATTTCTTATACACGTGATGGAGCTCATTCTGGAAATGGAGTTATTGCAGTTTGGTCTAATAGTAATGACATTTCTGGTGTAACACACTTTTCTTGTAGAGCTACGGCTAATAATCACCCTCATGGCTATGCTTGGGAAAGCAAACCTGGTGGATTAAGACGTATTTTCCATCCTCGGGATGCATTGTCAGGTTCCGACTATGGCTCAATAATTGCATATTATCGTGATGCTAGTATTTCTGATGACCCGACAATAATGTCGACAAGAGGCTTGTCTGCTCATAGTAGTTTGACTTTCGAAGAATCAATAAAGAAAGGTTTAACAGTTATCAAAGAAGTTAGTCTTACTCCAGAGCAAGAAAATAAAATTTCAAAGATAGCCACTCGTTCTTCAAGTACGTTGGTTGAAACAAAAATTTCTGCTTTATATGATGCATGGGCTAAAGCTATTTCTTCACCAGAATATCAGATTCTTAGCAATCCAAATACCCTCATAGATATTTCAGAAGGAAGAGAATTCATGAAATACTGTGTTGAGAATAAAAATGAGGCTTTCTTGTTTTTTGCCAATTTGTACTTTGTAAACAAAGAGAAGACTATGGCTAAGGAAGTCTCATACACGATGTTCTGTACTTTATTCTCAGAATATGCTGATGTCATTGAGAAAGTAAAACAAGATTGGAGAAACAAGCAATATGATGAAAATGGGGCATACATAGCACCTTTGCCAGAAACTTTTTTGAAAGAATATGTTAAGAAATTAATAGATAAAATCATATAGGATAAAACGATGAAGAAATTATTGGGTATCATATTATTGACAATATTGGTTGTATTTAGTTCATGCAACTCTAATGCAGATGCTTTTCTTACAGAAACATCACCACAACTATTTGGTGTATGTGAAGTAAGCACTGATAATGTTGTGCAAGGTAAAGATTCTATAGCCTTTACTGATTTAGATATTGCATGGTTCAATCCAAAAACAAGAGAAATCAAATTTAAGGAATATGATAAAATAAAATCCATCCCAATCTATGCATCAATAAGTGTAAAAAGTTCATCTGAGACACTGTTCATTATAGCAGCTAATATCAATCCCGTAGTGAATCGTGCATACGATGATTTGGTTTTATTCTGCGACAAGGATGGCAAATACTATCTCAACGATAATTATCCGAATTATTGGAATTTAGAAAAGACAAAACAAAATGCAGATAAGCGTTCTGAAGGTTGGAATAAATTTATCAATCTTCTCAGAAAAGAAGGGCGTATCAAATAATTAAAAGAGACGGAATTTTTCCGTCTCTTTTTTAAGTTATGCAGCATGAAAGTAATATGATTATGAGTTGCAAACTCACTTTCTCTAATATTTTATCATTTGTCTTTTAAACGGTCTTAGTTTATTCCATTGTACTTTGAACCATTCAATAACAGGCTGTCTATTGATATACAAAAACAGTTGGTTCGGCTTGGTAGAATCAGAAAACACCTTGATTTCAGCATTCTCCACATTGAACTTTCTTTTGTGTTCCTCAGAATAGAGCGAACCGCTAAAGTTCAAAGCCTTTCCTGTAAGAAGCACTCCGATTTGCTCAACGGTGAAGCCAACCTTCCTGCACAGGTTTTCCATTTGCAAACGTGCCTCCAACATCGGGAACCAATGCTTGGCTTTGCGGACGATGTCATTGAGCAAAGAAACTTCTGTTGCGTGCTTGCTCTTCAATTCTACGACCTCTGCTTGGTGTATCTGTTGCATCTCGCCGAGTTGTTGGCTGTGGCTGTCCTCCATTCGCTGTATTTTCTCATGGAGTTCGTCAATGTATTGCTCTCGGTCTTTCACAAGCTCACACAACTTTCGGTTGTGTTGCTCCACCTCTTTCAATTTTCCTCTGCCCAAAAGAGAACCAATCTTCGACACAAGGGCGGTCTTGGCTTCCGTCTTGGCAGCCTGTAGTTTCTCTGTGTTGATTTCACTCTTGGTCTGTTTGAGCAGTCGCTCCGCTTCCTCCACATCAGATTGCAACAGTTTCATGCAGTTTTGAAGTCTCTCCGTCTCTCGCTTGATGTTGCGGTAATACTGTGCCGTGGTGGTATGCCTCGCATCCGATCCACGGACACCTCGCTTCAAGCCATACTTGCCCATGGCTTCCGCATAACTGTCGTGATAGCCAACCATCTTGTCACGGTTGAGCACATCATCGGCACACAGCCTCACGGCATTGGCTTTCTTGCGGTATGTCCGCTTGCCTTCTTCC
>JAIINY010000188.1:0-6013 GCA_022741625.1 Prevotella sp.
CTGCTCATAGCCGGACTGGTGGGTGGTCTTTACGACTTCATCGTAGCCAGTCTGGGATGGTGGAACGAGAACTTCACTTCCCGTGTGGTAAGTCTGGGATGCGACCTTGCCGACAAGGCGAAGCTCGTGTTCAAAGTGAATACAGGTGCAGCCGTATTGGGATTGGGTTACATCATCGGATTGAAATACGCATTCTTTACCTGCTTGGGGTCGCTCGTGGTATGGTGGCTGATTGTGCCAGGCATGAGCGTCATCTTCCACGACAGCGTGCTGAGCGCCTGGGATCCTAGCATCGTGAAGACCGTGGGTGAGATGAGTCCGGAGGAAATCTTCCGTGCCTACGCCCGCAGCATCGGTATCGGCGGTATCGCCATGGCGGGTATCATCGGCATCATCAAGAGCTGGGGCATCATCAAGAGCGCCGTAGGACTTGCCGCCAAGGAGCTGAAGGGCAAGAGCGATGTGGATGAGAACGTGAAGCGTACCCAGCGCGACATCTCTTTCAAGATCATCGCCATAGGATCGCTCGTCACCATCCTCATCACCTTCCTCTTCTTCTGGTTTGGTGTGATGGATGGCAATCTGCTCTTCGCCGTCATCGCCATCCTGCTCGTGGCAGCCATCGCCTTCCTCTTCACCACCGTGGCAGCCAATGCCATCGCCATCGTAGGTTCCAACCCTGTATCAGGCATGACCCTGATGACACTCATCTTCGCCTCTGTGGTGATGGTGGCAGTAGGTTTGAAGGGTCCTGGCGGAATGCTCGCCGCCCTGATTATGGGTGGTGTGGTTTGTACCGCTCTTTCTGTGGCAGGTTCGTTCATTACCGACCTGAAGATTGGTTACTGGCTGGGTACTACTCCTAAGAAACAGGAGGGATGGAAATTCCTCGGTACCCTGGTGAGTGCTGCTACCGTGGGCGGCGTGATGATGCTGCTCAATGAGACCTACGGATTCGCATCCGGCTCTCTGGCTGCTCCTCAGGCAAATGCGATGGCTGCGGTCATCGACCCGCTGATGAATGGTGTGGGTGCACCTTGGATTCTCTACGGCATCGGAGCCGTGATTGCCATCGTACTCACTTACTTCAAGATTCCTGCTCTGGCGTTTGCCCTGGGTATGTTTATTCCATTGGAGCTGAACGTTCCGCTGCTGGTAGGTGGTGCCATCAACTGGTATGTTACTTCCCGCAGCAAGGATGCCAAGGTAAATGCGGAGCGTGGCGAGAAGGGTACGCTCATCGCCAGCGGTTTCATCGCCGGTGGAGCCTTGATGGGTGTGGTTAGCGCCCTGCTGAAGTTTGGCGGCGTAGAGGCCAGCATCGCAGAAAGCTGGTGGGTGAACCCAATGTCTGAGGTTTGCTCGCTCATCGCATACATCTGCCTCATCGGCTTCTTCATCAGAGCCACCAAGAAATAATCTGATTCAAAAAAGAATAAGAAAGAGAAATTTCACAAGTAAGCCCCACACGCCCTGAAAGGGCAGAAGCTCCTAGCCCAGGGCACCGCCCTGGGTTTACTAGCAGTCAACAAGGCGCCCTGCAAGGGCAAAAGCTTTGTATATTGCCTAGTACCTGAAGGCTTTTGCCCTTACAGGGCGGCAGGCTTGCATCCATAATTCCCCAGGGCGATGCCCTGGGCTAGGAGCTTTTGGGCCTTCAGCCCGTTCTTAAGCCACATGCGAAATTTCTGCTAAAATCAAAAAAGAGAACATCGCGATTTGCAATGTTCTCTTTTTTTTTATCCCATTCCTGTTTATCCCATTTCTGCAAATTCGGCAGGTTTCATGCCAAACTGCTTCTGGAAACATTTTGTGAAATAGCTAGGACTGCTGAAGCCCACCATGTAGCTTACTTCGCTGATGCGATAGTGCTTCTCACGCAGCAGGCGAGCCGCCTTCTTGAGTCTGATTACCTGAATCATCTCGTTAGGCGTAACATCAGCCAAACCGCGGATTTTGTTAAACAGCGAGCTTCGGCTCATACCCAACCGGGCTGCCAGGAACGCCACGTTCATCTCCGGATTCGAGAGATTCTCCTCTATCACCTTCTCCATCTTCACCAGGAAATCATTATCAATCTTGGTTGGCGCTATCTCCTGGATAGGTTCCAGCGGCGTATGCGAGAACTTGCTCTTCAGCAGCCTGCGCATCTCTATCAGATGATTCACGCTCGCCTCCAGATACTTCATCGAGAATGGCTTTTCGATAAAGATGTCGGCTCCACAGTTCATACCTTCTGCCTTGCTGGCATCATCGGTCTTTGCCGTGAGCATGATGAATGGCAGATGACTGGTCTTCGGATTCATTCTTACACTACGGCAGAACTCCGGACCATCCATTTCCGGCATCATCCAGTCGCTCACAATCAGCGTCACATCACATTTGTTCAGAATGCGCAGCGCCTGCTTGCCGTCTTCTGCCGTCAGCACCCGATACGTCTTGGCAAAATGTGCCTGCACGAAGTTTCTCATGTCCTCGTCGTCATCCACAATCAGCATCATAGGGCGATAACCCTTCTGGGCTTCTTCCGCATTCTCTAGGGCTGATGCTTCATCAGGATTTCCGTCAGCCTCCATCATCGTTTCATCCTCCTCAGAGATAGGATTCTTCAAGGCATCCTCTTCCTTCTCTACCACGGCATTTTCCTGGTTGATTGGCAGAGTGACGATAAAGGTGGCACCCTTTCCTTCTTCCGATTTCACCTCAACCATTCCGTGATGAGCCTCCACCAGATTCTTCACGATGTTGAGTCCGATACCAGTTCCCGGCTTGTTATCGTGAGCCTGATAGAAGGCAGCAAAGATTTTCTCCTGCTCATCAGGACTGATTCCCATACCATTATCCTCTACCGAGATGATGAAATGCTCGCCATCTCCGGCAAGTCGGCACGAGAGATGCACGTAATCACGGGTGTACTTGGTGGCATTGGTCATCAGATTGCTGATTACCTTGGTAATCGCCTCGCTATCGATGATTGCCGAAAAATCATCGGCAGGATAATCCACCTCCAGTCGGGCTCCCTTCTGCTGCAGGGTAGGCTCGAACCGTTCTGCCACCGCATGCATCAGCTTGGAAATATTCTGCAATCGGAAATGAACCTGCAGACCCTTCTGCTGCACCTTGTTGAAATCGAGCAACTGGTTGACAAGCGTCAGGAGTCGCTGAGCGTTTCTGTCGATTACGTTCAGGGTCTGGTTCATCGCCTCGCCATCCTTCACACTCTCGCTGATCTTCTGCCATTGCTCCTTCAGGTTCTCCAGCGGTCCGATAATCAGCGTAACCGGAGTACGGATTTCGTGGGCTATCATGGTAAAGAACTGCAGTCTGGCATCACGCATCTCCTGCTCCTGCTTCTCCTCCAGACGGTCGAGTTCCTCCTGATGGCGGCGTTTCTCTCTCTTCACTCTCGACTGGGTATAGAACCAGATGAGCCAGCCGATAACCAGCAGATACAGAATCTTGGCAGGCAACGACCACCAGAAAGGCGGATGCACCACAATCTTGAGCTTGGCTTCATTCTGCGACCACACACCGTCGTTATTGGCAGCCTTCACTCGGAACGTATAGGTTCCGGCAGGCAGATTAGTGTAGGTGGCACGATGCTCGTTCGTGGTAACCCAATCCTTGTCGAATCCTTCCAGCATGTAGGAATAGAGATTCTTCTCCGGAGAAACATAACTCAAAGCCGCAAACGAGAGGTTGAGGATGTTCTCATCATACGAGAGATCCAGCTGCTCGATGTGGTTCAGCGACTCCGGCAACTTCTCGGAACCCACTTCCACCCGCTTGTTGAAAAGTTCGAGAGAGGTGATTGCCACCGGAGGCACCACGTGATTGATCTTTACCTGGTAAGGATAGAAGGTATTGAATCCCTGCGTAGTACCCAAATACACCCTGCCGTCGGAAGCCAGGAGGTGGGCATTCGGCAGGAACTGGTCGCAGGTGAGACCATCATAACGGTTGAACAGCAGCGTAGGTTCGCCCGGAATCCACTTGATGAGACCCTTGTCTGAAGAGATCCACATCTCATCCTGATTGATGATGATGGATGCAAAATCCTGACTAGGCGCATCGATGGCGATACGGCGGAAGGAATCGGAGGATGGCTGGTACTCGCACAATCCCATATTCATAGCCACGAAAAGTCTTCCCTTGGAATCCACCTGCACGCAGTTTACCTGATTGCTACAGATAGAAGTGGTATCCTTCGCATCATTCAGATACTGCTTCCAGGTCTTGTTTCGCCGGTAGCACCAGAGTCCCATTCCCTGGGTAGCAAACCAGATGTTGCCCTTCTTATCTTCCTTGATGTCGATGGTAAGGCTGCCAAACTGTTTCACCAGTCGGAAAGCCTGCTTCTGCTCATCCAGCAGGCAAGCACCTGACATGGAAGTAGCCCAGAGCTGGTGCCTGCTGTCTCTGAACAGGCAATAGCAGCTGCTTTTCAAGGCATCATCGATAGCCGGGATGTTCTTCAGCGCCCCGGAAGACAAGCTCATCTTGAAGACACCATTACCATAGGTTCCCACCCAGAGGTCATCGCCTTCAGCCAGCAATCCGTGCACATTATACCGTGCCACAGCCTGCTTGCCCGGGAAATCAACAAAACTATCCGTTGACGGATCAAAGCAATCCACTCCCGCATCATCGGTAGCTACCCAGATACGATGTCTGGCATCCTCGGCAAATCTTCCAACCACATTACCTTTCTGTCCGCCGGTACCGGCAGAATGCATCTCGAATCGGTTTCTCATGGCAGGAGAAGGAATGTAACTTACTCCGCCATAGAAGGTTCCTATCCAGAGACCGCCCTCCTTGTCCGAAGTAATGCTATACACGAATCGCTCGGCAGAACTGCGGCTCGGATTTTCCACTTCCGAAACCATTCGCCAGCTGCGTTTCTGGATATCGTATTCCACCAGTCCATCGTCGCTACCAATAAGCACGTTGATATTCCGGTCATTATAGAGCTTATGGATGTGATGCACGGAATTGCTTACCGAGGCTTTGATCAGCTGAGTGGTACTGCCATCTGTATCCACCTGGAACAATCCTTCGCCCCAGGTACCCACCAGGATGCTTCCATCCGAATTAGCAAGCATCGCTATTCCATAAAGCTGGGATGCATCTCCCTTTAAAGGAACCATCTCAAAGCTGTCATTCGCCTTATTGAGTCGGACGAGTGAGGAAGGAAGATGATCGCAGAGTGCCCACACCTGGTTGTTGACATCCACCAGGGTAGCCACCACTTCTCCCTTGCATCCCTTAATCTGATAATGACGGCATTCGTGGGTTGTAAGGTTGTATCTGAAGAGTCCCTGACCCAAGGTAGAAACCCACACGTTGTGGCTGTCATCGACAGAGAAATAAGAGATGATGGAAGTTATCTGATCGCTCAGCCTCTGAAACTGCTCTGTTTCAAAATTGAAGAGGAAGGCACCTTTGGGAGTACCCACCAGCAGTCCCTCGTCGCAGGCTTCCAGCGCACTTACATACTGGTCGAACTGCATCTGCGGGTTATAGAAATTCTGCACATGATAACCATCATACCGGCAGAGACCGTTATCGGTACCAAACCAGATGAATCCATTCTTATCCTGCACGATGCTTCTCACGGCATTGCTCGGCAATCCCGTGTTCATCGTGATGGTACGCACCAACGGCTCCCTCACTATGTTTCTGCTCCAGGAAGAAGCAGGCGCCATCGCCATCAGGAAGACGGCAGCTAAGATTGTTATGATCTTTTTCATTGTTATTGTCTTTTCGATTGATGGTGCAAATTTACAAAAATATATTCAAAAGAAAGAGTTCTTAGAAAAGAAAATGACAAGAGATTAACCTATCTAGACTATTTGCTGTTTACAAGATTCCATTTCGGCGGATTTACGCCCAGCAGATTCTTCACGAAGAAGTCGTAGCGCTTGTGCTCGCCATAGAGTTCGCCCATGGTATGATGGGCTCCAGGAATCACCACGAGTTCGAAATCCTTGTTCGCCTTTTCCAGGGCATTCAC
>JAIINY010000004.1:0-28059 GCA_022741625.1 Prevotella sp.
TAGGTATATTTTCGCAAGTCTGCTGCAAAATTACTATATTTTAATGATTTATCAAAGTATTTTTGCTAAAATTTCAATTAAATTTCTTACTTTTGCCGAAAATTAGATAAAATATAGATTAGAGACAGATTATGAACTTCAATTATGACGTACTCGTTATCGGTGGAGGACACGCCGGATGCGAGGCAGCAGCTGCCTCGGCAAACATGGGCGCCAACACCTGCTTGATAACGATGGACATGAACAAGATTGGTCAGATGAGTTGCAATCCTGCCATAGGCGGTATTGCCAAGGGACAGATTGTGCGAGAGATTGATGCACTGGGCGGACAGATGGGTATCGTCACCGACAAGACGGCTATCCAGTTCCGTATGCTTAATATAGGAAAGGGACCTGCCGTATGGAGTCCTCGTGCTCAATGCGACCGTGGCAAGTTCATCTGGGAATGGAGAACCATTCTCGACCATACCGACCATCTCGACATCTGGCAAGACCAGGCCGACGAGCTGCTCGTAGCAAACGGAGAGGCAATCGGCGTGCGCACCATCTGGGGTGCAGAATTCTATGCCAAGAGCATCATCATCACCGCCGGCACTTTTCTCAACGGATTGATGCACGTGGGAAGAAAGATGGTGGAAGGTGGAAGATGTGCAGAACCTGCCGTTCATCATTTCACAGAAAGCATCACCCGATGGGGAATCACATCGGCAAGAATGAAAACGGGAACTCCTGTACGCATCGACAAGCGAAGCGTTCACTTCGAAGACATGGAGGAGCAACCGGGCGACACCGATTTCCATCAGTTCTCATACATGGGCAACCACAGAGTTCTGAAACAGCTTCCTTGCTGGACATGCTATACAAACAGCAAGGTACACGAAATTCTGAAAAGCGGATTAAACGATTCACCTTTATATAATGGTCAAATCCAAAGCACAGGTCCCCGTTACTGTCCAAGCATCGAAACCAAGCTTGTCACCTTCCCCGACAAGGAACAGCACCCGCTCTTCCTGGAACCAGAAGGTGAAGACACCAATGAAATGTACCTGAACGGATTCTCATCCAGTATGCCGATGGATATCCAACTGGATGCACTCCACGAAATCCCGGCATTGAGAGATGCGAAGATCTACCGACCAGGTTACGCCATCGAGTACGATTACTTCGACCCAACCCAGCTGAAGCATTCGCTGGAGTCGAAAATCATCAAGGGGCTTTTCTTTGCCGGACAGGTAAACGGAACCACCGGTTACGAAGAAGCAGGAGGTCAGGGCACGGTTGCCGGAATCAATGCTGCGCTTCATTGTGTGGGCGACAAGACGTTCGAGATGAAGCGAGACGAGAGTTACATCGGTGTACTCATCGATGACCTCACCACAAAGGGTGTAGATGAACCATACCGCATGTTCACCTCAAGAGCCGAGTACCGCATCCTGCTTCGCCAGGACGACGCCGATGCCCGACTCACGGAAAAAGCATACGAGCTCGGCATCGCCAAGCGCGACCGTTACGACTGGTGGATGGAGAAGAGAGATGCCATCGGAAGAATCATCGACTTCTGTGCCAACTATCCTATCAAGAAAGACGAAATCAATCCGAAGCTCGAAGCACTCGGCACTACTCCACTTCGCGCCGGCTGCAAGCTCATCGACCTCGTGGCTCGTCCGCATCTCAACCTTCAGAACCTGTCGGAAATCATCCCCGACCTGAAGGCTGCGATGGAAGCACCAGACAACCGGAAAGAAGAGATTGCCGAGGCGGCAGAAATCAAGATGAAGTACAAAGGATACATCGAGCGCGAGCGACTCATCGCCGACAAGATGCACCGTCTGGAGAACATCAGAATCAAGGGACGCTTCAACTATTCTGAGATTCTCGAAATCTCAACAGAAGGACGACAAAAGCTCGAGCGCATCGACCCTGACACGTTGGCTCAGGCAAGCCGAATTCCAGGTGTATCTCCAAGCGACATCAATGTACTGCTCGTCCTACTGGGAAGATAAGCAAAGATGTATTGCTCGTCGTACCAGGAAGACAAGCAGAAGAATTGGCGGTTTCAGCAAGAAAAACCTGCGAAACAAGGGATTTCCTACAATGTTTCACGTGAAACCACTCTTGCATAAAGTATTTGATACCAAAGAACTTAGAGCCTTTTGCATCAAGTAAATTGTGGTTAAAGCAAAACTTCAGTGTTTCCGTGGAACACAGCCGGTAAAAGCTGCCAAAACTCGAAGAAATAATAAAAAACATAGTATTAATTTATAGTATAAAAGACAATGAACAATCAGCTATTATTAGACAATCTGCGTTGCATTCCAGATTGGCCAATCAAGGGGGTAAACTTCCGCGATGTAAGTACCCTGTTTAAGAATCCAAAGTCTCTTAAAGAGATTTGCGATGAGATGTACGAGATCTACAAAGACAAAGGTATTACCAAGATTGTAGGCATCGAATCACGTGGTTTCGTGATGTCTTCTGCCCTCGCAATCCGTCTCGGCGCAGGCGTAGTTTTATGCCGAAAGCCAGGTAAGCTTCCATGCAAAACCGTGCAGGAAAGCTATGCGAAAGAATACGGTATGGACACCATCGAAATCCACGAAGATGCCATCAACGAGAACGATATAGTTCTCCTTCACGACGACCTTCTCGCTACCGGCGGAACCATGAAGGCAGCCTGCAATCTGGTGAAGAAATTCCACCCAAAGAAGGTGTATGCTAACTTTATCATCGAGCTCGTAAACGAGAATTTCGAAGGCAGAAAGAACTTCGATGAGGATGTAGAAGTATCTACTTTATTGCAGTTGTAAAGCATGAAAAATGCTTGAATAATGCATATTATTCTGCAGTTATAAAGCATACGGGCGTTGCCGTTTCACGTGAAACAGCAACGCTCTTTTACCCTATTTTAACCCCATAAAGGTATGACGAAACAAGAAAATGAGGAAAGATTAGCTCGGTTGAAAAGCATCGTTTTAAGCATGCCGGAGAAACCGGGAAGCTATCAATATTACGACGAGAATCACACGATTATATATGTAGGAAAGGCGAAAAATCTGAAGAGAAGAGTATCTTCCTACTTCCATAAAGAGGTAGATAGATACAAGACAAAGGTACTCGTTTCTAAGATTTTCGACATCTCATACACCGTCGTGAACACCGAAGAAGATGCACTTTTGCTGGAAAACAGCCTTATCAAAAAGTATAATCCAAGGTATAATGTTTTGCTGAAAGACGGCAAAACCTACCCCTCTATATGCGTTACCAACGAGTATTTTCCCCGCATTTTCAAGACGCGCCATATCAATAAAAAGGTGGGAACTTTCTTCGGTCCTTACCCTCATTTGGGCAGTATGTATGCCGTTCTGGAGGTCATCAAGAAGCTATATAAACCCCGTACCTGCAGGTTTCCTATCACTAAAGAAGGCGTGGCGGAAGGCAAATATAAGCCCTGCCTAGAATACCATATTCACAACTGTGATGCCCCTTGTATCAACAAGCAGAGCTACGAGGAGTACCAGGAAAACATGCGCCAGGCACGTGAAATCCTGAAGGGAAACACCCGGGAAGTGAGCAAATATCTCTATGATTTGATGATGAAAAATGCCGAACTTCTGCGCTTCGAAATAGCCGAAGAATACAAAAAGAAGTACCAATTGCTGGACGAATTTGAGGCAAAAAGCGAGGTGGTAAGCCATACGATTACCGATGTGGATGTCTTCACCATCGTGAATGATGACGCCAACAAGAACGCCTTCATCAACTATATTCACGTGAAAAACGGCACCATCAACCAGAGCTTTACCTACGAGTACAAGCGCAAGCTGGAGGAGAGCGACGAGGAACTTCTGATTACCGCTATACCGGAAATCAGGGAGCGTTTCTACTCCACTTCGAAGGAGATCATCGTACCTTTCGAGATGGAATGGAAGCTGAAAGACGCCATCTTCTTTGTGCCGCAGAGAGGCGACAAAAAGCACCTTCTGGAGCTATCGGAAATGAACTGCAAGCAGTATAAATTCGACCGTCTGAAGCAGGCAGAAAAGCTCAATCCGGAGCAGAAACAAACCCGATTGATGAAGGAATTGCAGACGAAACTGAAGCTTCCAAAGATGCCTTACCAGATAGAATGCTTCGATAATTCCAACATATCGGGTACCGATGCCGTGGCTGGATGTATCGTATATAAAGGTATGAAACCATCAAGAAAGGACTATAGGAAATACAATATCAAGACGGTGGAAGGACCGGATGATTATGCTTCGATGCAGGAGGTGGTAAGACGCCGCTACAGTCGCATGATAGAGGAAGAAACTCCCCTGCCAGACCTTATCATCACCGATGGCGGAAAGGGTCAGATGGAGGTGGTAAGAGAGGTGATAGAAGACGAACTGCACCTGGAAATCCCTATCGCTGGTCTTGCCAAAGACGATCGCCATCGCACCAACGAACTTCTCTACGGTTTTCCGCCACAAACCATCGCTCTACCACCGGAAAGCGAGCTTTTCAAGGTATTGACACAGATACAGGACGAGGTACATAGATACGCCATCACCTTCCATCGCGACAAGCGAAGCAAGCACGCTCTCCATTCTGAGTTAGACGACATCAAAGGCATCGGTCCTAAGGCAAAAGAAGCGCTCCTGAGCAAGTTTAAGAGCGTGAAAAAGATAAAAGAAGCATCGCTGGAACAGCTTGCCGAGGTATTAGGCCCTCATAAAGCCGAAATTCTTGCGAAATATTTCGCCGAAAAAGGCGAAAATATGAAATAAAAGTCGTATATTTGCAGTTGAATCTATAAGATAATAATATAATAAGGATTGAACAGAACCCTGAATTCCGCAAAATGCTATTCATAAAGTTCAATGTTCAACATTCAAAGTTCAAAGTAGTAATATGAGAATAGTAATACAGCGTGTAGGCCATGCCTCTGTAACCATTGAAGGAGAAGTGAAATCTGCCATCAAGCAGGGCTATCTTATCCTTCTTGGCATTGAGGAAAGCGACACATCAGAAGACGTAGATTGGTTGGTTAGAAAGGTCTTAGGCCTTCGTGTTTTCGACGACGAAAATCACGTAATGAACCGCTCCATCATGGATGTAAACGGCGAGATTCTGGTGATTAGCCAGTTCACCCTATTCGCCAGCTACAAGAAGGGAAACCGTCCTAGCTGGCTCAGAGCAGCCAAGCACGAAATCAGCGTTCCGCTCTATGAAGAGTTCTGCAAGAAGCTATCCGATGCACTCGGAAAGCCAGTTGGAACAGGCGAATTTGGTGCCGACATGAAGGTAGAATTACTGAATGACGGTCCTGTTACCATCATGATGGACACCCATAATAAGGAATAAGAATATGACAATAAAAGAAGCACAGGAAGCAGTAGATAAGTGGATTAAGGAATATGGCGTTCGCTATTTCAGCGAACTTACCAATATGGCTTGTCTTACGGAAGAAGTAGGAGAACTGGCTCGCGTCATCGCCCGAACATACGGCGACCAGAGCTTCAAGAAGGGCGAAAAGCCTAACCTAGGAGAGGAAATGGCAGACGTTCTCTGGGTTCTCATCTGTCTTGCCAACCAGACGGGTATCGATCTTACCGAAGAGCTCCAGAAAAGTATCGACAAGAAAACCCAAAGGGATTCGGAAAGACATAAGAATAACCCGAAATTGAAGGATCATAATGATTCAAAATTGAAGGAGTAAAACCGAAATTTAAAGAATAATATAGATAACTCAACTTTAATAATAAAAAAAGTAACATTAAGTATGAGCAGCATTAAAGATCAGGTTCTTGCACAGCAGCAGGGACAATACAGCGAGTCAGACGATAAGTATTTATCTGTCTTGAAACAGTATAACTGCGACCTCAACGACGAGGAAGTAGCAGCAGAAGTAAAGAAGATTCTTGACGAGAAGGTAGCAGAAAACGAAACTATGGAGGTGAAGAAATTCCTCTTCGGTAGCATCGAATTGACTTCTCTTCATACAGAAGATACAGAAGAAAGCATCCTGGCTATGATTGAAAAGGTAAATCAGTTTGCCAAGGATTATCCTGAACTTCCTCACGTTGCAACCGTATGCACCTACCCTAACTTTGCAGGTCTTATCAGCCAGAGTTTGGAGGTAGATGGCGTAGAAATCGCAGTAGTAAGCGGCAATTTCCCTTCATCTCAGACATTCATAGAGGTAAAGATTGCCGAGACAGCCATGGCTATCAAGGATGGCGCTACAGAGGTAGATATCGTTATGCCAGTTGGCAAGTTCTTCAGCGAGGATTACGAAGGTCTCTGCGATGACATTCAGGAACTGAAGGCAACCTGCGGTGAGCACAAGATGAAGTGTATCCTGGAAACAGGCGATTTGAAGAACTGCAGCAATATTATGAAGGCTTCTATTCTTGCCATGTACTCTGGTTCTGATTACATCAAGACTTCTACAGGTAAGGAGAAGATTTCAGCTACCCCTGAGGCAGCTTACGTGATGTGCCAGGCAATCAAGGCATATTATGAGAAGACTGGCATCCAGATTGGTTTCAAGCCAGCTGGCGGCATCAACACCGTTCACGACGCAGTGGTTTACTACACCATCGTGAAGGAAGTTTTGGGTGAAAAGTGGCTTACCAACGAGTGGTTGCGCCTTGGAACCTCACGCCTTACCAACCTCCTCTTGAGCGAGCTTGTAGGAAAGGAAATCAAATACTTCTAAAAGGCGATAGTATAAACCAAATCTTGACAAAGTAGATAGATAAAAGATAAAGGGCTGATTCTCAACGAGAGAACCAGCCCTCATCTATAATGTATATAAAGTATTTTAAAATCAAAATTGCATAATAAAACGGCATTACGCCTTTCGTTCAATCACAAAATCCAAATAAGCCTTCAGCGCATTATAGATGCTCTTATCCTCCACATAGGTATCAAGGAAAGTCATCGCCTCGGCATGGAAATCCCACATACGCTTATCAGCGTATTCAATACCTCCGTTTTCCTTGGTAAATGCAACAAGCTGAGCAATCTCTTCTCGCGATACAGTACGAGCCTTCACCTTTCGTGCAAGCTTCAGCATCTCCTCATCACCAGTAGATTTCAAGGCATAGATTACAGGAAGCGTAAGCTTACCCTCGGTCATATCATTTCCGGTAGGTTTACCTATCTCCTTGGAGTTGTAATAATCAAAGATGTCATCACGAATCTGGAAGATAATACCCAGATTCTGACCGAATCGCTTCGCCTCTTCTATCTCTATGGCAGAAGCATGGGTTGACATTGCACCAATACCTGCACAAGCCTCAAAGAGAGCAGCTGTTTTCTGTTTGATTACCTGATAATATATCTCTTCTGAGATTTCATCATTACTAATACTGTTGAGCTGAAGTATCTCACCATTCGACAAGATACGACCCAATTCGGCCAGATTGCGTACGATTTCCTCGGAGTGTGAATAGGAAACATTAAGCAAAGCGGTAGAAAGAATATAGTCACCAACAAGCACGGCTACCTTATTGTTATAAGTAGCATTCACACTTGCCTGACCACGACGCTCGCCGCTCTCATCTACCACATCATCATGCACAAGAGAGGCGGTATGGAGCAACTCCAAACCGACTGCCGAATGCTGGGTAACCTCTGAAACCTTGCCGAAATTTCGCGCCATCAACAGGATGAGCATAGGGCGCATTCGTTTACCAGCGCGCTGACGGATATGGTCGAGCACCTGGGAAAGAAGGCCATCGCTATGCATCAAAGATTTGTTGAACAAATCAACAAAATCTGCCAATTCTGCCTCAATAGGCTGCTTAATAAGTGATAAATAGTCCATTAATTCTAAAATTTGATACAAAATTACGCATTTATTCTTGAAATATCGCATTTTTTTAGTAATTTTACACCATAAAAATGAATATTATGGATAAATTGTTCCTTTTAGACGCATATGCGCTCATTTATAGGTCGTATTATGCCTTTATGAAAGCCCCTCGAATCAATTCGAAGGGACTTAATACTTCGTGTGTAATGGGCTTCTGCAATACCCTCAATGAGATACTCACCAAGGAGAAGCCAACCCATATTGCGGTGGCTTTCGACCATGGCAAAACCTTCCGCCATGAGGCTTTTCCTGCGTATAAGGCACAGCGAGAAGAGACACCGGAAGACATCAAGCTCTCGGTACCTATCATCAAGAATATCCTAGAGGCTTATCATATTCCTATTCTTCAGGTGGATGGTTTCGAGGCGGATGATATCATTGGTACCGTTGCCTTGAAGGCAGGCGAGATGGGTATAGAAACCTATATGCTCACACCAGATAAGGATTATGCCCAGCTGGTAAGAGACAACGTATTCATGTTCCGCCCCCGACATGGCGGTGGTTACGAGAAGTTGGGCGTTACCGAGATTGAAGAGAAATACAGCATCTCTTCCCCACTCCAGGTAATTGATCTTCTGGCATTGATGGGTGACTCTGCCGACAACTTCCCTGGATGCCCAGGTGTTGGAGAGAAGACAGCCATCAAACTGATTGGCGAGTTTGGAAGTGTTGAGGGGTTGATTGAGAACTCATCAAAAGTGAAAGGCAAACTTCGCGAAAAGGTGGAAGGTGCCGTGGAAGATATCAAGATGTCGAAATTCCTGGCAACCATCAGAACCGATGTTCCTGTGGATTTGAAGATGGACGACTTGAAGTTGACTGAGCCAGACAACGCCAAACTAGACGAAATCTTCACCGAACTGGAGTTTAAGTCGTTCGCCAACCGAGTTCTTAAAAAACCTCAAAAGGTGCAAACAAACCCTACAGGAGAGCTCGATTTATTTGGCGCACAGCCAGCAGATGGGCAGGAAGAGCAAAAAAACACGAGTTTTGAGACCATTAAGACGACTCATCATACATACAAACTCGTTGAAACAGAAGGAGATGCGCAGAAGCTTTATGACTATTTGATTACATCACAAATTCTCTGTTTAGATACCGAGACCACTTCCACCTCTGCAATAGATGCAGAATTGGTGGGATTGAGCTTTGCGGTAAAGGAGAAAGAGGCATTCTACGTAGCAATTCCAGTAAATCGTGAAGAAGCTTTAAAATTCGTAAACATATTCAAACCGCTCTACGAGAACCCTGAAATCCAGAAAGTGGGACAAAACATCAAGTACGATTACGAGGTGTTGATGAACTACGGAGTAGAGATACAGGGAAAGATGTTTGATACAATGCTCGCCCACTACATCATCCAGCCAGAGCTCTATCACAACATGGACTATCTCGCCGAAGTCTTCCTCAACTACCAGACTGTTCACATCGAAGAGCTGATAGGCCCGAAGGGCAAGAACCAGAAGTCGATGCGCGACCTTGCTCCATCTGAAGTTTACGAGTATGCAGCCGAGGATGCCGACATCACATTGAGATTGAAGAATGTGCTCGAACCGAAGCTCAAGGAAATAGAATGCGAGGATCTGTTCTGGAATGTAGAGATGCCATTGGTTCCGGTGCTTGCCCACATGGAGATGAATGGTGTGTGCATTGATACAGAAACATTGAAGGAGACTTCCAATAATCTTACCAATCGTCTTACAGAAATCGAACATCATATCTATGAGTTGGCAGGCGAATCTTTCAACATCTCTTCTCCTCGACAAGTAGGAGAAATTCTCTTCGGAAAGATGAAGATTGTGGAAAAGCCGAAGAAGACGAAGACGGGACAGTATGTAACCAGCGAAGAGGTTTTGCAGCAGTTGCGCAGCAAGAGTCCTATCATCGATGAGATATTGAACTACAGAGGATTGAAGAAGCTTCTTGGCACCTATATCGATGCTCTTCCAAAGCTTATCAACCCTCGAACCGGTCATATTCACGCATCGTTCAACCAAGCTATCACAGCCACAGGCCGTCTCTCTTCAAGCGATCCGAACCTGCAGAACATTCCTGTGAGAGATGACGATGGCAAGGAGATAAGAAGATGTTTCATCCCAGAGCCAGGATGTCTATTCTTTTCTGCGGATTACTCGCAGATAGAGCTCCGCATCATGGCGCATCTGAGTGAAGATGCCAACATGGTAGAGGCTTTCCGCGAAGGTTCGGATATCCACGCCGCCACAGCAGCCAAGATCTGGCACGAAGACATCAAGGACGTGACCGATGCCCAGAGAAAGAAGGCAAAGACCGCCAACTTCGGTATTATCTACGGCATCACCACCTTCGGTCTTGCCCAACGCATGAACATCGAGAACAAGGAAGCGAAGCAAATCATAGAAGATTACTTCCGCACCTTCCCTGGTGTTCAGGCTTATATGGAGAAATCGAAGGAGATGGCAAGAGCCAAGGGATACGCCGAAACCCTTTTCCACCGCCGCCGCTATCTGCCGGATATCAACAGCAAGAACGGCACAGTAAGAGGCTTCGCAGAGCGCAATGCCATCAATGCCCCTATCCAGGGATCAGAAGCCGACATCATCAAGGTTGCCATGGTGAAGATCTTCAACCGATTCAAGGCAGAGGGCATCATGAGTAAGATGATCATCCAGGTACACGATGAACTCAACTTCTCTGTCTATCCAGAGGAAAAAGAGAAGGTTGAGAAAATCGTAATAGAGGAAATGGAGAATGCCTATAAGCTCAAAGTTCCTTTGATTGCTGATGCCGGCTGGGGAAAGAACTGGCTGGAAGCGCATTAAAAAGAGCATCAGCTCTTTAGGAAAAGACTTAAGAAGAAAGACTTCAAAGAACAACAAGAAGAAGCCTTTCCTAGCGTTCAAATAAACAAAAAATAGCTGCAAATGGTAAAAAACGAGCCATTTGCGGCTTTTTTTATAGGTTTATGAGATTCTTTAATTATTTTTTTGTATATTTGTAGCAGAAATCTATCAAGTATAGGTAATACAAGGAGAATTGAACCAAAATGAACCAACAGATATTGGCTTTTTTTCCTACCTTTGCATAGAAAAAGGAATGATAATATAAAAAAATCAAAGCTTATGAAACATCTATTTTTTCTTGTAGGTTTGCTTTGCCTGACGGCAGCACCTATCAGTTCATTTGCCCAGGCACAGAATGCTAAGGACTTAAGAAAAGAACGCTTGGAGATGCTCAAGGCATCTAAGTCTGAACTCAACGAGAAAGCATCAAAGGCTGCTAAGAAAGAAGCCAAGAAGCTTCAGAAAGAAGGCTGGCAGACAGCTCCTGGTGCACTCCCACTGGAAAAGCAGTTGGATAAGTCATACGCAATGCAGTATCAGTATGACGAATCTATGTACCCAATGTACATCATGGGTGAAGCCATGAGTATCGGTGAGAACTATGACGGCGCCAAGATGCAAGCCATGGAACTGGCCAAGCAGAACCTTGCAGCTCAGATTCAGACAGAAGTTTCAGGTCTTATCGACAACTCTGTAGCTACCCAGCAGCTTGCCATGGAAGAAGCAGTTACCGTTACCAAGAGTATCATGGCCAGCAAGAGCCTCATCGTACAGAGCATCGGCAGAACTATCACAGTCATGGAGTGCTACCGTACCTTGAAGAACAAGAACAAGGAAGTACTCGTCCGCATCGCATACAATGGAGCCATGGCTAAGGCTGCAGCCAAGAATGCCATCCGCCAGAGCCTCGAAAACGAGAGTGAGGAGCTTCACAAGAAACTTGATAACGTATTGGGAACAAAATAATATTTGCAAAGTCACATGAAAAAGACTACATTGGCAATTGTTTGCCTGTTAGGATGCACTGCACTCAGCCTCTCGGCACAGGAGGCTGAGAAAAAGCAGCTGCACGAAATCAAGGTAAAATTCGATAAGGCACCAGATGGACTTGCCAACTACTATAGTGGCTACTACTACAATGGCAATGAAATCTATAATATGCGTAACTACCTGATGTACACCGGTAATCGCATCAATGCACTTACCATCAACCCAAGCGGCAGTTCGTATGCCTTCATCGACAGCAAGAAAGACAAGAATACCGTAGATGTATTTAGTTTGATGACCAAGGATCAGCAATTGGGCAAGATTACGACCAACAAGCTGTTCAAGCCACTGGCTATCTGCTATTCACCAAACGCCAAGTTCCTCTACGTGATGGGATCGGATTCCAAAATCCACATCTTTGAAACCCGCAAGACCCGCGAGGTGAAGAGTTTCGCCATCAACGAACCAGCTACCCGCCTCGATGCAAGCCCTAACGGATTCTTCCTCATCGCCAGTACCAAGGATAAGCTTCAGGTCATCAACCTGGAGAACGAAACCGTGCGCACTACCCTTCCGCTCAAGGCAGATTTCAAGGACGTAGCCTTCTCAAGCAACAGCAAGCAGATGGCTGTTCTCGCAGCAGACGGGACCTGCGATGTATATGATACCAAGACTTTCACCGTGAGCAAGCACTTCGATGCCATGGGTATCGCCGAAAGATGCTTCTTCCACCCGGAAAACAAGTATCTGGCTATCGTAACAGGCGACCAGCGTGTGGCTTTCATCAACCTGCTCAATGAGGACGACCGCCAGTACGTGGATGCCAAGGAAGGCGGAATCAAGTACATCAACTTCTCAAAGAACGTGAAGAATGATATCTACCTGGTACACAACTATACCAGCGGAATCGTCTTTACCCCGGTAGGATTCCTGAGTCCTAACCGTCAGGAGAAGCTGAAGAATGAGTTGAACAGCCGCATGGATGAGTGGATGAAGCGTATGGAAGGCGAGAGCCTTGACGACTACAATGCCCGTGTGAACGAGGAATCAAGATTGAAGCAAATGCGCCTCTTCGAGTCACAGATTGCTACCAATATGGCAGATAATCTCCTCACCACATCCGACGTAAAGCTCGGTAACTATAACTCAGATATGAATATGTTGACCCTGGAATTCAACAACATGCCAAGCATCTACCTGACAGTACCTGTTAGCGAGTTGGAAGGCATGGATGCAGGAAGCCTGGAATTCACCAATACCCAGTATGGATTGAACGACAAGGATGAATTCGAGCTTGTATATACCGAGGTTATCAACAAGAAGACAGGCAAGAAATACGTGTTCGACAACACCGAGCGTAAGTCATTGGCATTCTTGGAGTCAGACGACAACTTCGTACCATTCGAGCAGCTTCAGGGTGCCAAGATGGAAGAGTTGAAGCTTGAGGAAATCAAGAACAAGATCATGAAGAATGCCCAGGAACAGAATATCATCTCCGATCATACCAAGATTGATGTACATACCAAGGTAGCCAACGCCACCGATGCATCAGGTAAGAACATCTTCAACTATGATGTAGATGTATCTTATGCTGTAGATGAGGAGTACTCTGCCAAGGATGACTTTGCACCAGGTCGCTTCAAGGTAGAAGAATCCAATGCCGCCCAGGCAATGCTCGCCATCGTGAAGAAGGCTTTGGAGGAAGATTTCGCCAAATATACCGCAGAGGGCAAGCAGGTGAAGATCCAGATTATCGGTATGGCAGATGCCTTACCATTCAGCCGCACCGTGGCATACGATGGCTGCTATGGCGACTTCGAGCAGGAACCAGTACACAAGAACGGCGAACTGAGCAATATCACCGTAACTAAATCTACCGGTATCGGCGAGAACGATCAGCTGGCTTACCTGCGTGCCATGGGTGTGAAGGATTATATCGAGAAGAATATCCCAGCACTCCAGAAGATGAAGACCTCTTATGATACTTATATCGAAGTATCTGAGAACAAGGGTGGAGAATACCGCCGCATCGGCGTGAAGTTCACCTTTATTGATGTATTCTAATATTGATGGACTCTATAATGAAGAAAGTATTTTTTGCAATATCTATTTTACTCTTATCGTCGGGCAGTAAACTGGCTGCCCAGACGATAACTGACTCTAACGACGCCTACAGAGAGTTTGTTCAGCTCGCCAATAAGGACGAGGACAAATCCCAAATGTACGACGCGCTATATCGTTGCTATACGGCAACTTACGCCATCATTACCCACTCTGAGAAGACGAGTGCCGAATATTCACAGGCGATGGCCAACATGAAGAATATCATTGCTTTCCTGCCTAATGCCGCTGCCTATAACAGTAACAACCAGAGCACAGGAAACGCCATCAAGTTTGCACGCGCCTACGTGGATGTTGTCGGCTTATCCGACTTTGCCGATGGTGGTTACACCTCTCAAAATGCCTATTCACAGCTCTCTTACTTTGCGGCAGCCAATCTGGTAAACCGCCGCCAGTATGAGGAAGCTATTCCATACCTGCAAGCTTATCTCCGTTCGGGTGACGAGAAGTACCGTAAATCGGTATTCGTCAACCTCATCAAGGCTTGCGCACAATCCAATAAATATCAGCTTGCCGTCATCACTCTCGAACAGGCATCTGATAACTATCCTACCGACTATGACATCATTTCGTCGGCAGTAAATCTGTGTATCGACCACAAGGATAATGCCAATCTCCAAAAGTTCGTAGGCAAGGGTCTTGCCCTCCGCCCAGACGATGAGACCCTTCTCAACATCCAGGGTAAACTCTATGAGGAAGGCCATCATTTCGAGCAGGCGCTCGATATCTACAAGAAACTGCAAGTAGCTCATCCTAAGGCTCTTGATGTATTGAAACACCTGGCTATCAACAACTATAACATAGGTGTGCAAAACTATAACCAGGCTTTGGAACTCAAGGAAAACGATCCTCACATCAAGGACCTGGAAAGCGTATATAAGGATTACTTCACCTATTCGATAGGTCACATCAAGAACATCATCATCAGCGACCCTCTTTCGCTGAAATACACCCAAGCACTCGCCATCGCATACAAGTGTGTAGGTGATAAGGAAAACTTCAATATCATCAACAACAAGCTGGCTTCGCTCGGAGGTGGCAAGATCGAGTCGAACGTGATTCCTCAGCTCATCGAGTTCAATGGCGAGGTTAAGCCAACCATCGCTGCCGCTGCACCTCAGACACAGACACTAAGCAACGACCAGAGTGCTGCAGAGGAGAAGGGAATCCCAGCTTACTCTGCCTTTGCCATTCCATTCATCGAAAACCGCATCGACAAGTGGCAGAAGAAGGACAGCTACGAGACACTGGATGAGTATCGCGCCCGTATGACCGAGAAGAACCGAGATGCCAAGATTGCCGAGATGCAGCGACTTGCGCAGCAGGAATACATCAGCAAGTACGAATCAAGAGTAAACCTGCGTCATCTGGAACTGAAACCATACGATGCCGACCACGAGGTATTCCTGGTAACATCGCCTGATCTCGGCGAGATGATCGTACCGGTGCCAAGAGCCAACAACGAGGCACGCATCTTCGCTTCCAACTGGAACGGTATGCAGTTTAAGGATCCACAGTACTTCATCGACAAGGATCACCTGGCACTCGCCAAGCTCACCATCATCACCCCTTCGGGCAAGCAATATCAGTACGACAACGCAGCAGCGCTCAACTATACCGCCACCAACGTAGAGGTGCACTTCGACCCTATCACCGCCAATATGCTGGCATCCAACGAGAATGCCAACAAGCAGACGGTACAGCAGCAGAACGTGAAGCTGGGAACATCGGATGTGGATGAGAATATCCCAGAGAATCCTACCAGCAACACCAAGACCTTTGCCGTGGTCATCGCCAACCAGAACTACAGTAATGTGGCAGGCGTACCACTGGCTCTGAACGATGGTCTTGCCTTCTCCAAGTACTGCGAGAAGACACTGGGAATGCCGGCAGAAAACGTGCGTTACTATGCTGATGCCTCATACGGTACGATGCTCCGCGCTATGCGCGATATCAAAAATATCGCCAGCGCATTCAACGGCGACATCAACATCGTATTCTACTATGCCGGTCATGGTATTCCTAACGAATCTACGAAGGATGCCTACCTGCTTCCTACTGATGCCGACGGCACGCAGACAGAGGGTTGCTACTCTCAGAACAAGCTCTATGCCGAGTTGGGTTCTACCAAGGCAAAGGAGATTGTGGTGTTCCTGGATGCCTGCTTCAGCGGCTCGAAGCGCGAGGAAGGTATGCTGGCTTCTGCCCGTGGCGTAGCGCTGAAGGCTAAGCAGGAAGATCCACGTGGCAACATGGTGGTATTCAGTGCGGCATCGGGCGATGAAACTGCGTTCCCATACTCAGCCAAGGGTCATGGCCTCTTCACCTACTATCTCCTGAAGAAACTCCAGGAAACCAAGGGTGATGTAAGCCTCGGCGAACTTGAAAGCTACATCTCTGAAAATGTGAAGCAGCAGTCAGTGGTTATCAACCGCAAGGTTCAGACTCCTACTGCCACTCCTTCTACCTCGCTTGCAGCAAGCTGGAAAGAGCTGAAACTGAAATAAGAATAACATAAAAATCAGCAAGGATGAGACACTACATTTTTGTGATGATTCTGATGCTCCTGGGCGTAGCTACAACCAGCTATGCCCAGCGCACCAGGAAAGTGCACGGAGAATACATCTACCATGCACCGGAAAACGTTTCGCTGGAGCAAGCCAAGAAGACGGCTCTGAGCAGAGCACAGATTCAAGCATTGGGCGATGAGTTCGGCACCGTGGTGGCGCAACATAACGCTACCCTGATGAACAATACCAACGGCTCTACCCAGACGGATTTCACCTCGCTGAGCAGCAGCGACGTGAAAGGTGAATGGCTGGAAACCATCGGCGAACCTAAGTATGAAATCAGTTACGAACAGGGCATGCTGATAGTGAAATGCTCGGTAAGCGGAAAGGCGCGGGAGCTGGTTGCTACACAGAACAGTTTCGTTGCCAAAATTCTGAGAAACGGTACAGAAGATAGATTCGAAAGCGACAACTTCAAGAGTGGCGACGATTTCTATCTCTCCTACCAGTCATCTACCAAGGGATACGTAGCCGTTTATCTGATAGATGACAGCAAGAATGCCTACTGTCTCCTGCCTTATCAGTCATCGCAGGATGGCAAGGTGAGAGTGGATGCCAACACGAGATACGTATTTTTCAATTCCAAGACGGCTGCACCGCTCTTTCAGCCGGCAGATGTAGATGAATATAACATGACCTGCGAAAAGGCGGCAGAAACGAATTATATCTATATTATCAGTTCGCCAAACCCATTCGTCAAGGCGATAGACAATGCCGTAGCCGGTTTGCCTAGAGAATTGAAGTACGAGGATTTCCAGAAGTGGCTTACCAAGAACCGTACAGCCGATAAGGATATGCAGGTAGAAATCAAGACCATCTCCGTAAAGAAATAACAGAAAAATAAAAGCCCAGGGCGGAATGCTCTGGGCTTTTATTATTATATAGAGTTTGCACTATCTCTCACGCAAAAAGTACTAGCGTAAAATGAAGTGAAACGCTGAAACGCTCAGCAATATCGAATATCGAATTTTCAAGTGAAACGCTGAAACGCTCAGATTTTATAATCTCTTGATCACAGATTCCAGCTGCTCACCCAATCCGATGGTATAACCCTGAGAGAGGAATACCACTCTGTTGAAGGTATCAGAAATCGTGAAGATAGGAAGCAGGTTCTTGTTCTGAAGCTTCATGTTCTCCACCATCTCCTTGCGGCAGGAACCATCCTTGTCGATACCGAAGATGATGTTCTTTGGCAAACCAGGGAACTCTGAGATTCTGAACTTCTTGGCAGATGCCTCATCCTCAAACAGAATAACGATAGGACGACCCCACTTCTCGAATACCTGTGCCACCTTGGCGATGTCCTTCAAGGCGTGGTTGGTTGGCTCCTGTCCTACACCGATCATACCTGTTACGAAGTAGCCGCGACCAGTCTGGCTCAAAAGGCTAACCTCCTGATTGCTTGGCAAGAGAATGAACTTGGATTCTGAATTGAAGTTACCCTTCACGGTAATCTCTGTCTCAGAACTGCGCAGGTTCATATCCACCTGGGTAGTAGCCCCCTGCTTTACATGGAACAGCTGCATCTCTGCGAGCACACCACCGTTGGCAAGACGGGTACCAGATACCAGGGCATAGTCGCCCTCATCCAGATCTACACCATTCTTGAAGGTACCGCTCCAGGTACAACCCTCCTCAGGATACTCCAGAAGCGAAGTAGAACCATCAGGATTGATGCGGTGGATAGTGAAGTGGCTGTAGTACTTAGGATCATCCACAGCACCGTTATCCTTATAGTTCATCACGAACTTGCCCGTGGCAGAAACCTTCTGCACGGCATTGTCGAAATCTACGTCAATCCATTCGCCACCATTGGCATTCTTATACTGAGTCTTCTTGGTCACCTCATCCACCTGAGCCTCGATGCCCAAGCTTCTGGCTACATCTACGAAGAATACCTTGCGAGAGCGGGCATCCGTAAGGCGTGAACGATATACGCCGATAGGTGTCTGGGCAATCTGCAGAGCCTTCAGGTCTGGATTGATGCGGATATTCTTCTTCACCCACTCTACCAGCAGATTAGGATTGTTCTTGAAGGCAACCTGCTGCTTGACAAACTCCTTCTCGAAGAACTGCTTGAACGGAGTGATGATCATCTCGTTTTCCACGCGAGGAGAAAGCTGATCGCTCTTGGCATTGAAGTTATCTTCCAGGATATCCATCTGCATATCTCTCAAGTCCTTGGCACTCAAGGTACCGAGCAGCTTGATAGCACGGTCGATACGGTCCTTGTGATTCTTCAGGAAGGTGAGGATGACACGGTGGTTACCGCTTGAACCTACCAGATACTTCACCATCTTTTGGGTATTCTCCTCAGAACCTGCAGCAAGACCATTATCCTTCAGAGCCTGCAATGCACTCTCCTTGTTGTAGAAGGTTGCAAGATAGGCATGGCGGATAGAATCCTCGTAGGCAAAGCGCTCCAGGTTCTTGGCTCTTGCCTCGGCAGAAACCTCTGGGATGTTGGCATGCTCTGGAGGAGGAACGATATCGAAGGAATCGCGGAAGAGGATGGTCTTCTGCTCTGCACCAGAAGCTGTTACCTGATGATCCATACGAACCACTACCTTCTTGTCCTTGCCGAAAGAAGCCTTGGCAAAGCCATACTTGCCGTCCTTGGATGCCCAGATCATCATATCGCCCTTGCCGGCAGAAAGGAAGGTGGCACCATCAGCATCAGTATATTTGGTTACTACGGTGCAGAACTCTGCATAGTTGTAGATTTTGAAGTCCACCTTGGCACCATCTACAGGATTGCCTGCTGCATCTACGATTTCGAAATCGATGCGGGCAGAAGAACCGTAGTTGTCGATGAGGTTGATCTCGGTATAGTTGGAAGTGCGGAGCATTACCTCCTCAGGACCATTGTAGTCGCCGAACGCCTTGGTGTGCATCAGCATCGCACGGGATGCAGGAGCATTAAACCAAGCCAGGTTCAGTACAGCTTCCGGCTCGCAGGCACCCAGGAAATACCAGGTACCATCTGCCCAAGCCTCTACCCAGGCGTGGTTATCATCGGTATGTGCCCAGCGTGGGGTATAAACCTGGCGGGCAGGAATGCCAATAGCTCTCAGGGCAGCTACCGTAAAGGTACTCTGCTCACCGCAGCGGCCGTAAGCCGAACGGATGGTAGAAAGAGGAGCCGAAGTACGGCCATCGGATGGTTGATAGGTTACCAGCTCGTGGCACCAGTGGTTTACCTCGAGGATAGCATCCTTCATGCTCAATCCCTTTACGCGCTCCTTCAATTCCTTGAAGAATACCATACGCGAATTATCCAGGTTCTCATTATTGATGCGCACAGGGAGCACGAAGTGGCGGAAGAGCAACTCAGGCACCTTGTTTCCCCAAGCCATCTGCTGGCGTGCCTCGAAGCTGGTGCGCACATTCTCCAGGAAGAAGCTGGTAGGATAGTCGGTTACATCAGCCACAGGCATGTAGGCATAGAGGAACTGCAAGGCTTCCTGCTCATCGGCTGTAGCTTTCTGCTGCTTGAGCATCTTCTGGTCATAAAACTGCTTACCTACAAGATTTACCTTCTGTTTGAAGGCCGTTTCCACTTTCGTGCGATAAGCTGCATCGGTAATGAAGTGGCCGTTTGCTGCCAACATTGTCTGCCAAGAGGCTAAGAATGTAATGGCGAACATTACTAAAAACTTTCTCATTGTTAGTTAGCTTTTTAATTATATTTATTATATTCCAGTTAATATATTGATGTTACGTTACAAACTTTCTGCAAAAATAATGTTTTTTTTCGAAATAATAGCCATCCCCAAAAGAAAAAATGTTATCTTTGCAGCAAATATTGAGAATTCAAGTAAAAAGAGTAAAAATTAGTAATAATCAAATAACTAAATAGAAAGAAGAATTAAAGACTATGAACAGAGACGATTTTAAGTTTGAAATATGCGCCAACAGCGTTGAGAGCTGTTTGGCAGCACAGGAGGGAGGCGCCAACCGTGTGGAACTATGCGCAGGCATACCTGAAGGAGGCACAACACCTTCGTATGGCGAGATAAAAGTGGCCCGCAAGTTATTGAACGAGACCAAGCTCCACGTCATCATCCGCCCTCGTGGTGGCGATTTTCTCTATACCCCTCTGGAGATTGAACGCATGGAGGAGGATATCTGCCTCTGCAGAGAACTGGGCGTTGATGGCGTAGTGATAGGATGCCTCACAGAGGATGGAGAAGTGGATATGAAGGCGAACCGCCGACTTGTGGAACTGGCGAAAGGCGGCAATGAACTGAAGCCGATGAGCGTTACTTTCCACCGGGCCTTCGACCGAGCAGCCAACCCTCAGAAAGCCTTGGAAGACATCATCTCCCTGGGTTGCGACCGTATCCTTACATCGGGTCAGCAACCTAAGGCAGTAGAAGGCGTAGCGCTTCTTTCAGAGCTCAAGCAGGCAGCAGCCGGACGCATCATCCTCCTTGCCGGATGTGGCGTAAACGAGGATAACATCCGCACCATCTTCGATGCTACCGGTATTCACGAATATCACTTCTCGGCAAGAGTCAACGTGCCGAGCAAGATGAAGCAGCTCAACACCAACGTGTATATGGGTGCCGAGGGCGCTGATGAAAGCAACTCTCCTGTTACTTCTGCTGAAAGAGTAAAGCAAACTATCGCCAACCTTTTGGGATAGGATTTTTCTATAACGAAAAAGATTTTTCCGATAAGAAGAAAGGATCGTTTCCGATAACGCAGATAGCGTTTCCCCACAAAACAAAAAGGTGTCGTAATTTCCAATATTTCAGGAGATTACGACACTTTTCCAATATAATATTCACACAATCTTAGAGTGCGATTTCCACAACCTTATCCATCTCTGTAGGAACCTCACCGAGATTCAGGAGCACACCGCCTTCGCACTTCTGAATCTTCACAGGTTTCTTGCTGGCAAAGTCGAATGCCTTCTCTACCTTCTTGTTTCCGAGAGGCAGGAAGAGGCTCTTATCCTTCAGGTTCAAGATATGAACGAAGAGACGATTGCCCTTCTGGGTTGTAACACCCCAATCATGAGGAGCCACGATGCCGCCACGGGTACCATAAATGGTCTCACCATAAATCTTCATCCACTCTCCCATTTCTGCCAAACGCTCCAATGCTACTGCAGGAAGCTCACCATCTGGCTGAGGGCCGATGTTCATCAGCAGGTTGGCATTCTTACCAGCTGCATTCACCAGGTAATGAACCAAAGTCTTGGTAGATTTATAATCCTGGTCGGTAATCTTATAACCCCACATGCCGTTCATGGTCTCGCAGGTTTCAAGAGGCAGGCGGCTGATGTCCTGACCAGACAATCCTGCCTTATTCTCTCCAGGAAGGTCGCGCTCGAATGCCTGAACATCCTCGCCCTCGAAAGGAGTAGAATGATGGTTGTTTACGATCAGGCAGCCTGGCTGCAGGCGATGGATAAGCGCATACTGCTCTGGCAACTGCCAATCGAAGTTAGGATTCTGATCCTGATCCCACCATCCATCAAACCAGATACATCTCACCTTACCGTAGTTGGTAAGAAGTTCTGTAAGCTGGTTGTTCATAAACTGATAGTAGCTCTTCCAGTTACCCTTTGGGTTAGGGCGGCCGGTACCTCTACCCGTTCTTCCCCAAACAGCATCCTCACGATACCAGTCGATATGAGAGTAATAAAGGTGCAAAGCGATGCCCTGCTTGTGGCACTCATCCGCCAGCTCCTTCACGATGTCGCGGTGGAAAGGAGTAGCATCTACTATATTATAATCAGAATACTTGGTCTTGAACATAGAGAATCCCTCGTGGTGGCGAGTGGTGAAGCAGATATACTTGGCACCAGAAGCCTTGATGGCAGCCACCCATTTGGCAGCATCAAACTTAGAAGGATAGAAACCGCCAGCCAGCTTGGCATACTCCTTGTAGTTCAGGTCCTTATTGGTCATTGTCCATTCGCCGGTAGCGAGCATGCTGTACAATCCCCAATGCAGGAAGATACCGAACTTATCATCCTGGAACTGTTTGCGTGATTCCAGGTTTTCTGCAGATGGCTGATAATGCTGAGCCTTATTTTCCTTGGCAGCATCATTCTCAACCATGGCATTAGCCGAAAGGCAAGAGCAACCCAAAGTAAGGATTGCGGCACATAATTGTGATTTGAAATTCATTTTTATTCCCATAATAAAATTGTTATAGTTAGTTATGATGGTGCAAATATACAACTTTTTTTTCAGAGCAAAGCGATAAAACACAAAAAACTCTATATAATAGGATAAAAAAAGATGCCTGCAGCGAGATAAGGAAGACCAGGAATGGGGATAAGAAAGGAATTGTAGGGGGAAGACTAGAGAAAGTCAAGGAGTAGTTTTGCGAGGATTTTGGGAAAAGATACAATGTTACTAGAATTTAAAAGATATGATAAAATTATAATTTATTCAATTCTATTTGGAAGTTAGAAAAAGTATTTGTATCTTTGCATTGTCGATTAGAAAGAAGTGCAGCAAAGCATCTGAATAATTGTATATTCCCAGATACGCAGCAGTACTTACCGGATAACGGCAAAAAGAACAAGATTATTAATATAAAAAAGAAGAAAGGAAACATTATGAAGAAATATGTATGCGACGTTTGTGGCTGGATTTATGATCCAGAAGTAGGAGATCCAGAGGGCGGCATCGCTCCAGGTACAGCATTCGAGGATATCCCTGATGATTGGGTTTGCCCTCTCTGCGGAGTAGGCAAGGACGATTTCAGCCCTGTAGAGGAGTAAGACTCTTTTGGGGAATCACCCGAAGGAAATCCTCACAAAGGAATCATCTGAATGAAAAGCCTGATATTCAGGCAACACATTCATAAAATAATAGGAGGAACCATTATGACGAAGATTAGAGAAATCTACCGCTGCCAGATTTGCGGCAACGTGGTAGAAGTAGTAAACCCAGGAGCCGTGCTCAGCTGCTGTGGACAACCGATGAAGCTGATGAAGGAAAACACCAGCGATGGTGCCAAGGAGAAGCACGTGCCTGTGATAGAACCTATCGAGGGCGGTTATCGCGTAACTGTAGGAAGCGTGGAGCATCCGATGCTCCCGGAGCATTACATCCAGTGGATTGAGCTGCTCACCCCTACCGATGTGCTCCGCCATGAGTTGAAACCGGGCGAAAAGCCGGAAGCCATCTTCATGACAAGTGCTGAAGCCAAGGATGTTACGGCTCGTGAATACTGCAATCTCCACGGTTTGTGGAAAGGGGTAATTGAAGGATAAAAACCATCATACCAACAAAAGGTCTCATATCGTTTTCCCAATGTAGGGAATATGATATGAGACCTTTTTAACTTTATTTACATCTCGTTTTTTGCCACATTCGCCAGGAAATATCTATCTTTGCCGACAAAACGCTATAGATGATGAGAAGAATATGGAATGATCTTACATCAATGCGCTTGCTGCTGGCATTATCCACCTGCATCTGCTTGATTTCCTGTTCACAAGATGAAACAACAGAAACCATACGCTCCGCCTACTATTGGAGTACGACCTGGCAGATGGACAGCAGCAAGAAGGACTTCATCCAGAAACACCATATCAAACGACTCTACGTTAGATTCTTTGATGTGGTAAGGGATGCGGATGGAGAAATCATGCCCAACGCTACCCTGCAATTTGATACAACCGATGAGAATATGACAGTCGAAGAAAAGGAAAAAGAATCTCTGATGCCGAAAGGAATGGAGATTATCCCCGTTGTCTATATCGTGAACGACTGTTTTAAAGCAAAGAACAAGCCGGATCCTATCAGCAGCGACAAATCGGTCAGGATATCAACAGAGAAAACACCCCGGCAACTCGCAGATAAGATTATGAACCGCATCCTTCAGATGAACGAAGCCAATGACATTGAGAACGTGAAAGAGATTCAGATAGACTGCGACTGGACTGCTTCAACGAAAGATGCTTATTTTGAATTTCTCCATATTTTAAAGGAGAAAGCCAAAGACAAGAAGATGCAACTTTCCGCAACCATCCGGTTGCACCAGCTCTCGATGACCCCACCCCCTGTGGATAGAGGCATCCTGATGATGTATAATACGAGCGATGTAAAACAGCTAAATTGCCAAAAGCCGATACTCGATATGAAGGATGTGGCTCCTTACATCCAGCATCTGGGCAGTTATCCGTTGCCGCTTTCTGCCGCTTATCCGCTCTTCAGCTGGCGAGTCCTCTTCAGAGAAGGAAAATTCGTAGGCATCATGCATGCAGATGATGATTTCCCCGTATTGCCAAACGACAGCATCGTGATAAGAAAGCCCGAAATGAGCGACATCATGGAAGCCGTAAGAAGCATCAATCACCAGAATGAAGACATCAACAGCGAAGTCATTCTCTTCGACCTCAACACCGATAATATCAAACGATTTAAATCAGAAGATTATGAAAAGATTTTTAATCATAGGAGTGATGGCAGCAGCATTTAGCACCCACGCCAACGCCTGCGTTGCCGAATACTCTGATCATAACTACTATATGTTCAGCGTGTTCAACCGCGACCTTACATCGCCTGCATATCTCTACGATATCGCCAGCTACTGGCAGAAGTATGCCGGCAATACATCCTCCGTCAACTTATCTTTCTACAGATGGAACAAGGAGGACATTAAGAAAATAGCCCAAAGCAAGAAGGATGCAGGAATGCTTTCTTACTTAAGAAACCTGAATGCCTACCTGGATGCCTGCGAGAAGCTGAATCCCAATGCCTGGAATTACGCCTCTAAGCAAGAACGACTGCAGATACAGCAATCGCTGACACGTCTCAACAATGCCGCCAAAATTTATAAAGGCACCCAACTCAAGAGCCAGTACGCCCTGCTCCGCATGCGCACCAATATGATGAAGGGTTTCCACCAGCAGAACATCACCTATTGGAATGCCATTGCCGTCCGACTTCCGAAATCACCATGGCGAGAAGCGATGCGCAACATTTATGCCCGGGCTTTGTGGAAAACAGGGAAACATCAGCAGGCACTCGATATCTATGCCGAGCAGGGAGATATGGCAAGCATCAGAGTACTCGCCCGAAACTATCGCAATCTTGCAGGCATTCAGAGCACTTATCTCAAGAATCCGAACTCGGCTATGCTCACCTATCTGGTGCAGGATTTCGTGAACAACTGTCAGCAGACGATAGACAGTCGCTCCAAAGAACAGTTAAATAAGGAGTGGATTGAGGAAATAGGTGCCAAGGTCATCTATCAGAAAGAAGCCCTCAACTTCATCACCTTTGCCAATAAGGTCATCGCTGAAGGCAAGACGCAGAATCCTTGCCTGTGGCGTTCTGCCACCGCCATGCTCCATTATCTCTATGGATATCAGCGGGAAGCATGGAAGGAGATTAGTGAAGCCGTCGCTCTGGATGGCACACAGCGAATGAAGGATAATGCAAGAGCCATCCGACTCCTGGTTTCTACCCGAAATGCACAGGTGGATAACGATTATCCGCAATATCTGGTCGGTGAATTCAAATGGCTCAACGAGATGGCAAAGGGAGAAAGCCAAAAAGCGAAAGGAGAATACCCGAAAAAGGATGATTTCACCAATCCCGACATTCATTATATAGAGGTGATGGAGCGCGTGGCTTACCGCGCCCTATACAATCGGTTCAAGACGATGGCAGACAAGGCGAAAAAGGAAGACCGGCAGGAAGCTGGCAGAGATTACGAAAACATGGCCACGGCGATGTATGGCATGATGGATGCCTACATGCGAACCTTCTACAAGGAGCAACAGAATGAAGAATACATCAGCCGCTATCTTTATTCATCAGAATACGCCATTCGTCTTGACTCACTCTCTGCGCAGCAGCTGGCAGATTACTATCGCTTCATCACATCTCCTCATCAGGATGCCTTCGAGCAATACGTCTGCCAGTCGCTCTATCGCAATGCCGATTTCTTCAAGGATATGATAGGCACCAAGTATCTTGCCGAAGGCAATTTTGGCGAAGCTGCCCGCTGGCAGAAGGATGTATCCCTGAAGTTCATCAACAACCAGGTCATCAGCTTCTACGCCGAGAAGCGCAGCTATACTGTGCCTTACTGGTTCAACCACCAGAAGGTGAATGATTCCAACATGTGGAGCATCCAGGGCAGTTATGCCCACCTGAAGGAGAACCCGAAATGGAAATTCTGCCAGGAGATGAACCAGCTCATCAGCCAATACAATGTGGCTCGTGAAGGCGAAGTTAGAGAAAAACTTGCCTATGAGCTTGCCACCCGCTATTATCAGGCATCCTGCTATGGCGACTGCTGGTATCTTACCCATTATGGCAAGAGCGTGGCCGATAGTGCCCGCACAGGCGAAGCCGATTTCGCAGCTATCGCTCAGAAATATCTCAAGGTAAGCAAGCAAAGCAGTAACCTCACGCTTCGCTATCATTCGCTCTATGCTCTCTCATCCATTGGTATTGACCCATGGTTTAAAATTACCTATGATGCCAACTGGAAAGAGCAGAAGCTTCTACAGCCAAAATCCGCTCAATATCAGGCGATGATGGAATGGAGCCAGTTCAGCCATCAGCATCCGGAAATCGTAGATAGCTACACCACCCGATGTGATGTATTGAAGCAATTCGAAAAGAATCTCTAAAAAATGCTATCATAAAGGCATTCACAGAGTCTGTGGATGCCTTTTTTAGTTAATTTTCTACGACTTCTTCATATCTTTCATCCATAATGTGTATCTTTGCATCCAATTATTTAAACGTTTAAAATGAAACAGAATGATATAATTTCAATCATTCAAGATAATGATATTTCCGAATATTATTCCTTGAAGAATTTAGGTATTGAAGGCTATGCTTTTCCATACCAAGAAGCACTTAAAATAGTGCAAACATGTAAACTTTTAGCGATTCCAATCTTAGGAGGTGATGTATATAGTATGAATAATTCTACTATAGAGAACTCTGATGATAATTGGTATTATAATAGGACTCCAGATGAGTCATATTACGATTACGTGCAAAATAGCTGTAATAAATCCGAATCTTACATCAAGACTATTAGAAATCATTTTTGTAATAGGCCTTTATTTTCCTTTGTCCTTGAGAATGAAAACTAAAGCAGGGCAAGAGGTCTTATACCATTTTGCTGACGTCAGCAAAATGATCACCATGGTTCTAAGAAATTCATCGCACAACAACTGAACTACGCCCGCACATCACCTGTTATGCAAGTGCACATCACCTGATGTGCAAGCGCACAACAGCTGTTGTGCGGTCGTAGGAACTAACTCTTCCGGCGATTACTCCTATATCTTCCAGCAACTTCCATTATATGTCTCAAAGACTTCTGTTATTCCTTCCAGGTACTTCTCCTATATCCTTAGATGACTTTCCCTATATGTCTCAACGTCTTCTCCTATACCTTCCTGCATCCGCAAGCATTTCAGCGTTTCACTTGTTTTTCCTACATCTATTTCCCTCATCTATGATTTTTAGTTAATTTTCCACGATTTCTTCGTATCTTTCATTTATAATGTGTAACTTTGCACCCAGAAATTTAAACGTTTAAAGATAAAATGGCATTAAAATGTGGTATTGTAGGTCTCCCAAACGTGGGTAAATCTACACTGTTCAACTGTCTGTCTAGTGCAAAGGCACAGGCAGCTAACTTCCCTTTCTGTACTATCGAACCAAACTTGGGCGTCATCACCGTACCAGAT